>NZ_JAUBPE010000001.1:0-209809 GCF_036700565.1 Microcoleus pseudofavosus SVA1_A4 | reverse complement strand
CCTCATTCTCTCCCAGCGCGGTGGCTCTAGTTCTTCTTTTGCCACCGTTCTCATCTTTGGTTAGTCTAAACTACAGTAATTATCAATCGGTCAAAATGCTGGCGGAAATCGAGGTCGGGTTTCAACAAAACCAAAGTGCGATCGCGCTTCACATCGAAAGTTCATCCGAGTTGATGAAAATGTGTGTTTTAACGGCGAAAGAGAAGTTAGGAAATGATTTTCAAAATGAAGAAATTATTCGCGATTTAGCTATTCATTTTTATAATGAAGCAGTTCGCAAATTCGAGCTTTAATTACAGATATATATTGCCTGTCATTGCAACCGAAGCGTTAGCAGAGCAAGCCGAAGGAAAGCAATCACTTGCAGTTATGACCGCTTTATGTACAGCACTAATGACTAATGGCTAATTACCAGTCTGGCGGCAAATTGTAATATTCAAGAGTCGATCGATCTTTGAGCAATTCTTGCGTTTCTCGATCGACCTGAATCTGACCGTCAGCCAAAACTAACGCCCTTTGAGTCGTTTTCCCGATCCAATTCAAATTGTGGGACGCGATCAAAATTACCTCGATCGGCAATTGGGACAAAACCTTAGCCAAGTGACGCCGCCACGAGGGGTCTAGTCCGTTGGTCGGCTCGTCTAAAATCAAAATTGCCGGCTCTAATGCTAAAATTGCTGCTAATGCTGCTAACCTTCTTTGACCTCCCGAAAGTTCGTGGGCCGAACGGTTGGCAAATTCTACTAAACCGAATTCGTCTAATAGGGCTAAAGCTCGATCGCGCGCAACTCCCGGTGGCACTCCGTAATTGCGCGGCCCGAACATTACATCCTCTAAAATAGTCGGCATAAATAGCTGGTCGTTAGCGTCTTGAAAACAAAATCCAATCTGCCTGCGCGCCTGCGATAAAGTCGCCTCTTCCAGCTTTTTTCCCCGCACTCTAATCTCGCCGGATTGAGGCATTTTTAAGCCGATTAAGTTTTCGAGTAAAGTGCTTTTTCCAGCGCCAGTTAAACCTAGTAGAGCAACTCTTTCTCCGGGTTGTAAGGTGAAGGAAATTCCTTGCAACACTGGTTTTTGCTGCGGATATCCGAATACTAAGTCTTGTACTTCAATTGTTGGCATCACTTTGAGATTAGTCAATTTTTATTGGCCTCGATTTTTGGATTAAGAGTTTTTAACCGCAGAGGGCGCAGAGAGCGCAGAGAGGGGAGGGGAAGGGATTCTGCAAAAAGTTACCAGTTACGGTAAGAGGCTATTGTTAATCCGGCTGCGGTTACAATTGTGACTGTGAGCCAGAGTCGCTCTTTTGGTGTCGATTTTGAGTCGGCTGGCAAACTTCCTTGATAGCCGCGAATTAGCATGGCTGCATGAACTCTTTCCGCCCGATCGAGACTTCGCAAATAAAGGGCTCCGATCATGGAAGCACTGGCGTAGCGCAGCCATCCTCCGGCGCCGGACAAGCCTCGGAGTTGGGCGGATATTTTCATGCGGTTGACTTCGGTCAGCAGGATTTCTAAGTATTGTCCCGCTAAAAGTACAATCTCTTGCAAACCGGATGGTAAGGGCAATCCTTTGAGGGCGATTCCGAAACTGTGGGGCGGCAAAGTTAGCAGAAAACTGTTCATAATTAGCAGGCAAATTAGGGAGCGCAGCAACAGAAAACTGGCGCGTTCCCAACCTTGGGGCAACACTAATAAGGAGAGAAAAAGCAATTCTGCTCCCAACAGTTGCGCTAGGGTTCGCACCGGAGCCCTGAGCCAAAACGACCAAAAAAGTGCGATCGCCCCATAAATCCCCAGCCACAGCCAAGCGCCTGTCTTCATAAAACCAATACCGATGACAATTGTCAAAGACAGGCGCAATCGAAAAGGTATGGAGAATTTAAGCATTTTTAGGTTTAACCAACTGAGCAATCCCAAAAGCCGCGCCGAAACAGACAGCAGAGCCTAAAACTCCAGCAATGCTAGTACCTATAGGCTGTTCTTCTAATCCTTTAACACCGTAACCAGCTAGAGGACTTGGATTTTCGATCGCCACAGCTTCTTTATCTTTAAAGCCGTATTTTTCGGCTACCGCTTCTAACCCGTCAGGCCAACTTGAAGCGAACAGCGAAAGCACGCCCGAAATTAATAACACCCCGATTACTGGCACTACCCATTTCTGCAATTGCGGCTGTTCTCCCGGCAGTAAATCCGGCCGCACTTTGACGAGATAAGTTAAAACGCCCCCTGTAATTATCCCTTCGCCAATACCAATTAAAATATGTACGCCTACCATTGCTGGCAATGCGATATTCAGCGGTACTGTACCAGAAATTGCGAGTTCGATCGCCACACAAATAGAAGCAGCAACGACGCTGAGGGCGGCGGCGATGCCCGCGGCTAAGGGCAAACGATTTCGGGAACCTCCCAAGAGTTGCTGCAACGGCTGCAACAGCCACCAGCCCACCCAAATGCCAACTAGCCCCATGTTAAAAATATTGGCTCCCAGGGCGGTGATGCCCCCGTCGGCAAACAAGACGCTTTGAATTATAAAAACCGTGCTCATCGCCAGAGTTGCCGCCCAAGGGCTCCCCAAAACGACGGATGCCAGCGCCCCTCCCAACAAGTGCCCGCTGGTACCGCCGGCTACCGGAAAGTTAATCATCTGGGCAGCAAACACGAAAGCTGTGGTTAAGCCCATGATTGGGGCTTGCCGCAGTCCAAGACTGGCGCGGGTTCGATTTAGGGCAATTGCAATTACTGCTGCACTTGCTATGCCAGTGGCAATGGCTACTGGAGGTGAAAGAAAACCATCAGGTATGTGCATTGATGTATCCCAAACGAGAGAACTTCCAACCTTTTAGTCAACTATTTTTTACAAAAATTTACAATCCCCTATGGGGGTATTCGTGCCGGCGGGCGATCGGGGGATTTGCAGCGGGCGATCGCTTATTCGATATAGATTAGCGCCTCACGGGCAGAATTTTGAGGATGAGAAATTTTACATTAAATGATTCTGAAGAATTATTCGGATATTTGACCGACAACCCCCACATATAGCAATCCTTGCAGGAGTCGTAAATTTTTTACCCCACCCCAACCCTCCCCTTACCAAGGGCAGGGAGTAAGAAATTCACAAATGATTTAGGATTGCTATAGAAGCTTTTTGATAAGAATTATCAATATTTGTTTACAGATTAGACCTCTTGCCAAAAAAATATGTGTTATCCTTAAAAATTTGCTCAAGTTTAGGTCAAACTTTGAATTATTGGGTTGATTGTCATCTCCTTGAACTTGCCCAGCCTGCTAGATTATAAAATAGTCTAAACTTTCGATAGTAGCACAAAATTATTTTGCAAGAGGTCTAATGGAATCACACATAAAAATAACAATGAAACTTGCACATTTTTCCAGCACCGACTAAAGCTTTGTTATACAAGTACAATGCTTTTACATATAGCCTTTCTTAAAAAGATGAGGTGCACGAGATTCCCTGAATATCGGGACTTTCAAGCCTTATTACATACCTCATCTATCTGAGAAATGCTATAAATTATCTAAGCTTGCTATAATCAAGCTAGCTAGGATTGTGGAGAATTTACCAAAGTTGATAAAAATTATGTATCTTGAGAAATTTAAAGCACGGTTTGCAGAGTTACAGCATTTATTTCCATACAAATTATTGCCCTGTAGGGAGGAACAAATCTACTCCCTTGAACGACAATATGGGCTAATTCTTCCTATGGCTTATAAAGAGTTTCTACTGTGGGGAGGCGTTTGCGCCGGAGGACTTCTTCAAGGTTCTAACGGTTCTTATGACGATCTTTCAGAACTTCGAGAAGGAGCTGAAGAACTTTTGGAGAGGAATGAGTTTCCTGAACCACTTCCAAAAGACGCATTCGTATTTTTGATGCATCAAGGTTATGTATTTTGGTTTTTCACAGCTTCCGAGGGCGACGATCCACCCGTTTATGGTTATAACGAGGGTGGGGCAGGAGTCCCATACGCTCCAGTTCCTTTCAAAAAACTCTCTTCTAGCCTCAGTAAATTTTTAGAAGAATTATTAGAACAAGAAGCTGGGATAGCCAAAAGGTTGCAAGAATAATAGACCTCTTGCAAAAATCCTTTTCATTAATTGATGGGACGGGCAAGATGCCCATCCCACAAGAGTTACAGCATATTCCATGTATATGTGGTACACAATGCAAGCTATCGCCCGTGTAAGGTGCGTCGCCCTCCACAATCTGCAAGTTTTATCAAATATGAAGCAGCGACGCACCCTACAGATTAACACCACATAATATAGCTTTATAGTGTACTTCATGAACCTGGAATATGCTGTATTTTTTCTTGTGGGATGGGCATCTGGCCCGTCCTAATTATTTTTGCAAGAGGTCTAATCTAAAATCTAAACTCTAAAATCTAAAATCGATTGACTTTTCCCATCGCAATGTGGCGCGTTAGCCAAAAAGAAAAGTTTCGCGGTTTTCACGTCAAGTCTTTGACAATCGAGTGGCAAAATCCCGCGAATGCTGTTGCTAAGGGGTGGCTCAATCAGCTATTGTCAGTAGCAGTGCGTTTCCGGCTGCAAATAATTTCAGTTTAGCTGTTGACAGCAAAAAAAAATTGCCTAACAAGTCTCCAGACGTTGTACGTTTGACTAATACGTCTACTGAAACGGCTATTGTGAGTAGCCCTACAGATCGGACTGTCTAAGCTGCACCTGTATCAGCAGGTAAGCAGGAAGTTCAGGCGGTGGATGGAACAAATCAGACAGCAGAAATTACCGATCGCGTTAAACTAGATGAGTTAGCCCTGAAAGTCTACGATCGCATAAATCAGACTTGGCAAACTAGCCCTACTTTCACTCAAAATCTAGTCTATCGGGTCAGCGTCAGTCAAGAAGGGGCGATCGGCAATTTCGATCCCCTGAATCAACCAGCCAAGGATTATACCCAACAAACTCCTTTGCCAAATCTGCTCAAATCTGCCGAGACTAGCAACAGCAGTATTGCACCATCAGTCGCTAAGTTTACTGTAGTATTTGCTCCTACTGGAACCTGAGAAGTTAACCTGTAACTCACATACAACACCTATCCGGTAAGGTGCAAACTGTGCGCCTTAATTTTACTTTTTAACTTAAATGTGATATTATAAGCAACGCCCTGTAGGGTATTCTACATCTAAAACAACAAATGAAAGAACTTGACGAGAAAAAAACCCAAGAACTGCTATGCACCATCATGGAATGGGAACTAGCAGGAGTCGTGCGCTACACCCACTATGCACTCATGGTGACAGGGCCAAACCGGATTCCCATCGTGCAGTTTTTTCAAGCACAAGCAACGGAATCCCTACTGCACGCCCAACAAGCCGGAGAAATTTTAACAGGTTTAGACGGGCATCCCAGCCAGAAAATTGCTCCCATCGAAGAAACCTACAAACATTCGATAAGAGACTTGTTGGAAGAAAGTTTAAATCACGAGAAAAAAGCCCTCAAAAAGTATAAATCCTTACTTGAAGTAGTGACAAACTCCAGCGTTTATTTGGAAGAATACGCCCGCAATCTCATTGGACAAGAAGAATTGCACCAAGTAGAACTAAAAAAAATGCTGCGGGATTATAGTTGATTTAGTCATTAGTCCTTAGTCCTTAGTCACTCCCGAACCGCCTTAAGAGTACCCGATCCTTCTCTTCTTTCTATTCCTTCGCGTCCTTCGCGCCTTCGCGGTTCAATAACTTGATATTCTGCCAGCGCTCAAATAAAAGTTGCTCAGGACTAAGGACTAACTACAAATTAGCTGTTATCAAAAAATGAATTTTAGTGAAGCCATCCCAACTTGTGTAATTACCCTCCGCGAAGGCGTTGAAGCCGCTTTAGTCGTGGGAATTGTCCTAGCTTGCTTAAAAAAATCAGAGCAAAGTCACCTCAATTCTTGGGTTTATACAGGTATCGCAGCCGGCATTGCTGCTAGCGCTTGTGTAGGTGTATTATTCAATCAGTTGCTCCACGCGCTCTCAACATCAAATCAGCCTTACGCACCAGTAATTAAGCAACTGCTCGAAGGTTCTCTGGGAATTGTTGCCATAGTAATGCTAAGCTGGATGCTCATTTGGATGACTCAGCAAGCCCGCTTTCTCAAAGCTGAAGTGGAAGGGGCAGTTACAGCAGCTTTGAAAGAAAATACTAATGCTGGCTGGGGCGTATTCGGCTTAATTTTTATCGCCGTACTTCGCGAAGGTTTTGAAACAGTTTTATTTGTCAGCGCTCAGTTTCAACAAGGTTTGAGTCCCGCTTTGGGAGCTTTGGGCGGTTTGACTGGGGCGGCAATAATTGGGGCGCTACTATTTAAGTGGGGCGTAAAAATTGATATCCGCCTATTTTTCAAGTTTATGGGGATTTTGTTGCTGTTAATCGTAGCAGGTTTGGCAGTATCGGCGCTGAAACATTTTGACCAAGCGGCTGCCATTTTGTCGCAAACGGATAGCAAGTATGCACCTATTTGTGTTTATTTCGATCGCACTGCACAACTCCACTCCTGTATTTTAGGGCCCCTCGTGTGGAATGCAGAGGCAGTTTTGCCCGATCGGCAATTTCCGGGAGTGATTCTCAAAGCACTGTTTGGGTACAGAGATCGACTTTATTTCGTCCAAGCGGCGGCTTACACAATATTCTTAGCCACCATCGGCCGTCTTTATTTCCAAAAATTACGCCCTCAAGCAACTGTTCCGATCAAAAATACTCAGCCAGCTCGAGCGCCCACTCGCCCTCAGTAGCTGTGCGATCGGTTTTTATCCGTTGTTTGGCTGCTTCTAGGGCGAGCCTAAAATTGGCCCCCCTTGCACAAAAAATCGGCCCAATATTTTAAGGTTGCGGGATTGACTCTTTGACTTTTTTCTGATACGATTAGATAATCGAAATATAGCTTATTTTTTTTATAAATGCTTATATTTCTATTATTTAATAATACCGTCAATAGCCCAAAAAAGCAAGCGCTACCCTCAAAAAAAAATAAATTTTTTTAATAAAAAAAGTAACAAAGTTTAAAAATTAACAGTTAACCGTTAACAGGGATTTCCAAGACGCGGGCTACCGCTAGAGTCATTCTGTGAAGTCGCAGGCGCACCCGGCTGAAGTTGAAGCTCTTGTTGTTTGTCGGCAAAAAATCGGCCCCCAGCAAGATTTTTGACGAACAGTTTTCTGATAGGCGCTACTAGGGCTTATAATTAGTACAAGAATATTTACAGAGATCGGAAAGTTCTTAATGAACCTTATAATCCTTAATGAAGCTTAAAATTAAAAAATTGTTCGTTAAAGTTACCTGGAACCCCCAGAAGGCTGTAGGCTCTGCCATTCGGTTAGCGGTGAGATAAATAATGATGCCTCGGATACTTGTTATTGATGATGACGCGGCGATCGCCGAACTCGTAGCAGTCAACCTAGAAATGGCTGGCTACGAAGTCACCCAGGCTGAAGACGGCATCAAAGGTCAGGCACTAGCCATACAAATGCTCCCCGACCTGATCGTGCTAGACCTGATGCTGCCTAGAGTAGATGGATTCACAGTGTGTCAGCGTTTGCGGCGTGACGATCGCACATCCGACATTCCCGTTTTGATGTTGACAGCCTTAAGTCAAACTCAAGACAAAGTAGAAGGCTTCAACTCCGGCGCCGACGACTACCTGACCAAACCCTTTGAACTAGAAGAGATGCTGGCGCGAGTGCGAGCCTTGCTGAGGCGCACAGACCGCATCCCCCAAGCTGCCAAACACTCCGAAATCCTGAATTACGGCCCGCTGACCCTTGTCCCCGAAAGGTTTGAAGCCGTTTGGTACATTAATACCGTCAAACTGACTCACCTAGAGTTCGAGTTGCTGCACTGCTTGCTCCAGCGCCACGGTCAGACAGTCTCTCCCAGCGAAATTCTCAAAGAAGTGTGGGGTTACGACCCCGACGACGACATCGAAACAATTCGCGTACATATCAGACACCTAAGAACTAAGATGGAACCCGATCCCCGCCATCCTCGGTACATCAAAACAGTATACGGGGCCGGTTATTGCCTGGAGTTGCCCAGCAACGAGCAAGTAGCCGAGGAAACCAAATCCTCTGCTTGAGCTAGCACGCCAGATGCAACAAGCAGTTAAAAATCCAGCTAGAAAAGCCTGAGAACAAGTGTTCTCAGGCTTTTAAATTGAAATACAGCCTTGGCGGTTGCTATATCAGTCCTGGGTGTGCGTCGGGGTTCAGAAACCGGGTTTTTGACGACAATACTTCGTTCAAACCCCAAGATTCCCTAAAAAACCCAGTTTCTTTCCTGGGTGTGCGTCCAGGACTTTATATCTCATTCTGCTCCTGCACCTTAGTAAAATTATTTATCAATAAATCCAGAAATATTTACTCGCTGGCAACCTGCGCCACTAAGAAAACTTGTGCCAGCCGATCGCCCAGACTCCCTAAAACCCTTACTACAGAGCCTTTTTGGCAACCGCGTTACATATCTAAACCAAACTTAATGAAATATTTTATCAAAAAGACTTGACTCAGCCAGCAAAATTGTTGATTATCTATATCAATAAGCAGCACAAGCTTAAGACTAAATTGACATCTTTCTCAAGAGGTAACTCGCCGTGACAAGCATGGCCAAAAAATCCTTCCCAGCCGAAGGAGAAACCTTTCCCTGGTGGGCCGGAAACGCCCGCTTAATTAACCTTTCCGGTCGTTTGCTGGGTGCTCACGTCGCCCACTCCGGCCTCATCGTCCTCTGGGCGGGAGCCTACACTCTGTTTGAGCTTTCGCGCTTCAACCCAGAATTGCCCATGTACGAACAAGGCTTAATTCTGCTGCCCAACCTAGCCAGACTCGGCTTCGGTGTCGGAGCCGGAGGCAAAATAGTCGATACCTATCCATACTTTCAGATTGGTGTGGTACACCTAATCAGCTCAGCCTTTCTCGGCTTCGGTGGCATCTTCCACTCCCTCAAAGGGCCACAAACCCTCGAAGAAAGAACTCCTTTCTTCGGCTACAGATGGGAAGACAAAGACAAAATGACCACCATCTTGGGCATCCACCTAGTTTTGCTGGGTATCGGTGCCTTCTTGTTGGTGGCCAAAGCTATGTATTTCGGTGGTTTATATGATACCACGATCGGGCAAGTGCGGGTAATTTCGGAACCCACACTCAACCCCGCTGTCATTTTCGGCTACCTGTTCGGTGCAGGTGGCAAACACTGGCTCGCCGCGGTTGACAACCTCGAAGATGTTGTCGGCGGACATATTTGGGTAGGAATCCTCTGCATAGTCGGCGGCCTGTGGCACATTCGCACCCAGCCTTTTGCTTGGACGGAGCGCCTTTTCATCTGGTCAGGAGAAGCTTACCTCTCCTACAGTCTCGGCGCACTAGCCTTAATGGGCTTCATCGCCACCTACTTTGTGTCGGTCAACACCCTAGTCTACCCAGAGGAATTCTACGGGCCGGCCCTAAAAATCGGCTTCGAGCAGTTTCCCTACTTCCACAACCAAGGAATGCTGACCTCCCGCGTCTGGTTGGCTAACACCCACTTCTGGCTCGCCTTCTTCGTCCTGCAAGGACATTTTTGGCACGCCCTGCGAGCCGCAGGATTTGACTTCCGCAAAGGCAAAGTCGTGCAGCCAATGCGCGAAGACATCCAGCCAGGGGGCGGCCCAATTGCAGCCAGTCCAGCCAGTTAACCGCATCAGGAGGAAAACAAAAATGCAAGGAATAGCAGATCCGAATTTAATTCCAGAACCGGACAACCCACAAAGCGAGTACGGCTGGTGGGCCGGCAACGCCCGCTTCATTGACCTTTCAGGGCGAATTTTGGGAGCTCACGTAGCTCACGCAGGTTTAATCGTACTCTGGGCCGGGGCAATGACCCTGTTTGAACTCTCGAATTTCAACCCTGAGTTGCCGATGTACGACCAAGGTTTAATCCTGCTGCCGCACTTGGCAAGTTTGGGTTTTGGAGTAGGAAAAGCAGGTCAAATTATTGATACCTATCCCTACTACGTCATCGGAGTTTTGCATCTAATTAGCTCTACCGTTCTCGGTGCAGGCGGGCTTTACCATTCCTTGCTCGGCCCGAAAGTATTGCCGCAAAATAAAACTTTCTTTGGTTCTTTCGGCTACAACTGGGAAGACAAAGACAAGATGACAACCATCATCGGCATTCACCTATTGCTGTTAGGTGCTGGTGCTTGGTTGTTAGTAGCTAAAGCCTTATTTTGGGGCGGTCTTTACGATCCCCACGTTGCTGACGTGCGGATAATTAGCGAGCCGACGCTCAATCCCGCCCGCATTTTTAGCTATCTCTTGCCCGTACACGGCCCGGAAGGAATGGCAGCAGTTGACAACTTAGAAGATGTTGTCGGCGGTCACATTTATGTTGGCTTGCTCTGCATTCTTGGCGGTTTCTGGCATATCTTTACCAAGCCTTTTGCTTGGGCCCAGCGAGTGCTGTTTTGGTCTGGGGAAGCTTACCTTTCTTACAGTTTGGGCGCTCTGGCTTATATGGGCTTTTTGGCCGCCTACTTCGTGACTGTAAATGACACGGTTTATCCAGAGGTTTTCTACGGCCCTGTGGGTTTGACCGGCCCGGAAGCCACAGTAGTTTCGTCGCGGACTTGGCTGGCAACAACTCACTTTGTTTTAGCGATTTTGGCGCTTTCCGGTCACATTTGGCACGCGCTGCGCGTTCGGACAAAAGCGGCGGGGTTTGATTTTCGATCGGGCGAATTTGTAACGGCAACTGCCAGCAAGGTTGAAAAGTCCGATCGGCTTCAAGCTCAACCTGCGGCAACAGCAGTGAGTTTTTCGGATGTGACTGTAACTTTTTTGCGGAATTTGCCGATTTACCGCAAAGGATTGTCTCCCATAGTCAGGGGATTAGAAGTTAGCTTGGCTCACGGCTATTTCCTGGTAGGAGCTTTTGCAGTATTGCTGCCTTTGCAAGAAAAAGGTTTAGCACCGCTGGCAGCATTGCTGATAACTCTGGCATTAGTCTTGATTTTGGCAATGGGCCTCTCGATTTACGAGAATCGGAACATCGAAACAGGTAAAGTTCTTTACTGGCACAAAACGTCGGAAGATTGGAGTTTATTCCGGGGCGGTTTGGTGATGGGGGGTGCGAGCGGAGCTTTCCTTGCCTATTTGCTGCTAGACAATTTTGCTGGCATTGATGCAATTTTCCGAGGTGTTGTGAACTGAGGTTAAAATAGCATCTGAATCCAATTTAAGCAAGAAACAAAGTTCAACTTTCTTGCTTAAATTGGCTCAGTTCGGAATTTGTATGTACTGTTGAGAAAATCTCTCTATGACTGTTTTTATTTGCTGTTTCTGTATCGTGACTGTGATGGTTCTGTTTTCGTGGAGTGTTGCAGTAGCGCTGCGAGAAGGAGTCCATCAAATTCGGCGACTGCATCAAATTCCGTGTTCGGATTGCGAGTTTTTTACTAATGACTACCGCCTCAAGTGTACTGTGCGGCCGTGTGTTGCTTGTACTGAAGATGCGATCGGCTGTACTGACTTTGAACCGAAAACTTGTTTTGCCAATTCCTGTCAGCAACATTGCTCCCGACTTCACAAACCTTACAGGGAAATACCGACAACCAATCCTCTAGTTACACCTTTAGCAACAGGAACAAGCGCCTATAGCCCTCAATTATGAATTGCGAACAATTTGTAGGGTAGCCACAGGTACTACCCTCCTCATCCCTCATCTTGTTTCCTTCTTCCTAACATCCCTTAAATCCGTTACAGAATCCGTTGCCGAACTTCCTTCTTCTTTATTCCTTCACAAATATGAATTTATACAGCGCTAACTCACTCAAAGTCGAACTCAACCAGAGAGGCTGCCGCCTGACTCCCCAGCGAGAAACTATTTTGAGTGTTTTTCAAAATTTGCGACAAGGCAATCATTTGAGTGCAGAAGAGTTATATAAAACTTTACAGAATCAAGGAGAACGAATTGGCTTATCTACTGTGTATAGAACTCTGCATTTATTAGCAAGAATTGGGATTTTGCGCGAACTAGAATTAGCAGAAGGACATAAACATTACGAACTAAATTTGCCTGAATTGCACCACCATCATCACCTGGTTTGCATTCAGTGTCACAAGACTTTTGAATTTAGTGATGAATCGATTTTGAAAATTGGCAAAAAGCAAGTTGAAAAAGCTGGTGTAGAATTGCTTGACTGTCAGTTAACTGTGCGCGCTGTTTGTTTGGAAGCGCTGCGGGAGGGATGGCCTTCTTTAGTTCCCAGCAATTGGTTCTGTCCCAGATATCATTCGGAAATAGAGGATGAGATGAGTTAGGAAGAATATTTAGTTTAATATGTTTACGTCACACTTTTGTTATTAACAATAAACATTGAAATCGCAAATATCGTAAGTAATTTGCCGTTAATTTCAGACTGAAACGGCAGGGTTCAAAAAAAGCTCCTTTGTTGAGGAGCAAGTGTATCAGTTCTACAGCAAAATACTTCGCAATCAAGCAACCTCAGAATCGCAACGTTGGTGTTCCATCCGAAATACGTTAGCGTACAAACTAGCAACAATCTGTTTGCCTTCCTGCGTCAACTGCAAGTAACCGAGAGATTCGCTGATGTGAGGATAAATGCCGCTCCAGTAAAACTTAGAGTAGCTTTGCAGCAAGTCGCCCGGATGTCGGTAGCCCAAAACTTTAGTAGCGCCACTTTCTTCCAACTCGTAAAACAGCGCGCCAATTTTCTGCAAATATTGCGGGTTACTGAGCTGACCTATCAAGTCTGCACCGCGAACTAAACTAGAATAATTAACTGCATCTTCGTCAGTGTTGCCGTCAAGCACCGAGAAACGAGTCTGTTCTATGTTTTGCTTAATTATTTCAGCATTAATTAGCTTGTGGTTGCCAAAGCGTTCGTCAATGAAAAGTTTTGCTCTGTCCACTCGGTAAGGAGCTAGGCTGGCGGCTGTTGCACCGGGAGCAAGTACAATTCTCATGCCATCTTTTCCCGTAGCATACAATCCTTCTGATTCTTGGTCTTGCCGGCAAACTCCTTTGACATATCCGATATCTTGGCACAGCAAAGAAATGATGTAGTGCAGCCAGTTTTCGCAGGATACTCCGCCCTTGCGAATGTGTTTTCCCCGCAAGATTTCTTGACCGACTAAGGTAATGCAAATGGCGTGTTCTACATTGTGATAAAGAGCGTCGCTATTGGCTATGTTTTCTAAGGCCATTGCCCCAACCCAGGCAATAATGTCGGCATAATCTGATTTGTAGCCTCCGTAAGTGCGACTGTACCCGTTCTCAAGTTGTTTAATGAAAGCCTCGATCAGCAGTTCTGTAGAATTAAACATACCCAGTCATTTTACCTTAATATTGCCTTTCAAGAGCGGTGAATCTTTTTTAAATCCCTCTAATTTTAGGGATGCGATTTTGACTCAAAACTCAAATCTCACAAATCCAAACTTATTGACGGCGCTACGCCTGGGGAGTCCCGAAGCAACGGAACGCACTCAACATTCCCAAACAATTCAGTCCATGACTGACAGCCATCCCCGCCGCACTGCATAGAGCAGCCTGCTGACAATTTTTCGATCGTCGGAACTTCTTAAACTCTGAGAATTAATTGCGTATTGAATTTGGTGGAACACAGTTCGATCGATCTTACCGGATTTCCAAATGTTCAAGTAAAGTTCGGAAATTGTATATTCAGGATTATAAGCTGTGGTTCTCATCTGCGGGCAACTCAATGTATATTTCTGATTATCCGGCAATTTTAGATAACTTTATGTGATATCGATCGGCCTGAGACTGTGATGCGATCGCACAAAGACAGTTGATGGGCGTCTCCGAAAAATGGTCATTCGAGCGAAATATCGCGATATTTTGCTTTTCATAAATTTTGCTGGCCGCTGTGACAAGCATCACAGTTGCGCTTAAATTATAGTAAGTCACATACCATTCGCCCGTTGTGGTCGCAAGTCCAAACTTGAAGCAAGGAAGGAAGTTCGATCGTCCGCCGTGCAAATTCCTTGCCAAAAAAAGTCGAGTCGTGTACTATATAGAGTCTGGTATCCTCACTTACCCATAATTATTTTCATTTATCCCGTCCCCCCCAGAGGGGAAGGGACTTTCAGTGCGGATGCCGCCAAATCACTATATTCAGCAAAAAGCTAGAAATGCCGTAACTCATGCCCACTATTCAGCAACTCATCCGTTCAGCACGGGAACAAACACAGAAAAAAACCAAATCGCCAGCTCTCAAGAGTTGCCCCCAGCGCCGCGGAGTTTGCACCAGAGTGTACACGACCACCCCGAAAAAACCAAACTCGGCGCTGCGGAAGGTGGCTCGGGTACGGCTGACCTCTGGTTTTGAAGTGACAGCCTACATCCCCGGCATCGGTCACAACTTGCAAGAACACTCGGTAGTAATGATCCGGGGCGGCCGGGTAAAAGATTTGCCCGGAGTTAGATACCACATTATTCGCGGTACCTTAGACACCGCCGGGGTGAAAGACCGCAAGCAGGGCCGTTCCAAATACGGGGCCAAGCGTCCTAAAGAGAAAAAGTAACACGGATCTCGCCCGATCGTCGGGGTTGGGAAGCAAAAATAAATCCGATCGTCCGGGATCGATATTTAAGCCCAAAACCCCAAATTCAATCATTCAAAATCAAAAATCCCAAATAGAACTATGTCTCGCCGCACAGTTATTCAAAAACGTCCAGTTCCGCCAGATCCAACCTACAACAGCCGGTTGGTAAGCATGATGGTGAGACGGATCATGCAGCACGGCAAAAAATCCGTGGCCTCCAGCATCGTCTACGACGCCCTCAAAACCATCCAAGAACGGACAGGGGCCGAACCGTTAGACTTGTTTGAAAAAGCAGTCAAAAACGCTACACCCCTGGTCGAAGTCAAAGCCCGCCGGGTAGGTGGCGCCACCTACCAAGTGCCGATGGAAGTGCGTTCCGATCGCGGCACCACCCTCGCCCTCCGCTGGCTGATCAGATTTGCTCGTGCTCGCACCGGCCGCTCAATGGCCGCCAAGCTGGCAAACGAACTGATGGATGCAGCTAACGAAACAGGCAGTGCCATTCGCAAGCGCGAAGAAACCCACCGCATGGCCGAAGCCAACAAGGCTTTTGCTCACTATCGTTACTAATTGCCAGCTCGAATGCAGGTCTAATTGAGCGAGCCTGTGGTATAAAAGCACAGGCGAGGGATTTGACACTTTAAGTTTTGAGTATTGAGATTGCATTTCGACTGGCAGCACTGCCCACAGGGCCAATCAAAAACTGCCTTCCTCAAAACTCAAAACTCACGTATTCTCTCGATCGCCAATGCCACATCCTTAATATTTTTGTGAACAAATCTTGCAAAAAGTATTAAAATGTAACAATAGGCTCCATATACTTATGTTTTAAGTCGGTAGCGACGGCAAACAAAGTCATTATGTAGTATAGTTGTATTATAGCAACAAAAACTCCCAGGAGGTAGCTGTGGTACGTATCGTCCCGCTAGAAAAAACTCGCAACATCGGCATCGCCGCCCACATTGACGCGGGCAAAACAACAACAACAGAAAGAATTCTGTTCTATTCAGGCATGGTTCACAAAATGGGTGAAGTGCACGATGGAACAACAACTATGGACACGATGGCGCAAGAGCGAGAGCGTGGAATTACGATTACTGCCGCTGCTATCACCACCAGTTGGAAAGATCACAAAATCAACATCATTGACACTCCCGGACACGTAGACTTCACGATCGAAGTAGAACGCTCCATGCGAGTGCTTGACGGAGTGATCGCAGTATTCTGCTCGGTAGGCGGAGTGCAGCCACAATCAGAAACAGTTTGGCGGCAAGCCGATCGGTACAAAGTACCACGGATCGTGTTTGTCAACAAAATGGATCGGATGGGCGCGAACTTCTATAAGGTCTATGCTCAAATTTGCGATCGGATGAGAGCGAACGCCGTACCCATCCAAATCCCGATCGGCAGCGAAGAAAACTTCCGGGGAATTGTAGACTTAGTGCAAATGAAAGCCTATATCTACAAGAACAACACCGGCACCGATATCGAGGAAGTAGAAATCCCCGATGAAGTAAAGGATCTAGCAGTAGAATACCGAACCAAGCTGATCGAGTCCGTAGCAGAAACCAGCGACGCCCTCACTCAGAAATATCTCGAAGGCGTAGAACTAACGGAAGACGAAATCCGCTCAGCCCTGCGTCACGGTACTGTCGAAGGTACGATCGTCCCCATGCTGTGCGGTTCGGCCTTCAAAAACAAAGGCGTTCAGCTTTTGTTGGATGGAGTGATAGACTATCTGCCGTCGCCCTTGGAAGTTCCCCCAATTCAAGGACTCCTGCCCAACGGCGAGACAGCAGAACGGTTTGCCGACGACAACGCCCCCCTGTCAGCTTTGGCATTCAAAATCATGGCCGACCCCTACGGCCGCCTGACCTTCGTTCGCGTCTACTCCGGTATCCTCAAAAAAGGTAGCTACGTCCTAAACTCCACCAAAGACAAAAAAGAGCGGGTTTCTCGCCTAATTGTACTAAAAGCGGACGATCGGATAGAAGTAGACGAACTCCGCGCCGGAGACTTGGGAGCAGCCTTGGGTCTGAAAGACACCTTCACAGGCGATACCATCTGTGAAGAAGGCTCGGAAGTGATTCTGGAGTCCCTGTTCATTCCCGAACCAGTCATCTCTGTCGCTGTGGAACCCAAAACCAAACAAGACATGGAGAAGCTCTCCAAAGCCCTCCAGTCGCTCTCGGAAGAAGACCCCACCTTCCGAGTCAACGTTGACCCAGAAACTAACCAGACAGTCATCGCCGGTATGGGCGAACTTCACCTGGAAATTTTGGTAGACAGAATGCTGCGGGAATTCAAAGTAGAAGCCAACGTGGGTCAGCCACAAGTAGCCTACCGCGAAACCATTCGCAAATCCGTCCGCGCCGAAGGTAAATTTATCCGCCAAAGTGGCGGTAAAGGTCAGTACGGTCACGTCGTGATCGAACTAGAACCCACCGAAGTGGGAACCGGCTTTGAATTTGTCTCCAAAATTGTCGGCGGCACTGTACCCAAAGAGTACATCGGCCCGGCAGAACAAGGGATGAAAGAAGCCTGCGAATCAGGTATTGTAGCAGGATATCCCGTGATCGACCTCAAAGCTACTATGGTAGACGGGTCTTTCCACGACGTAGACTCTTCAGAAATGGCATTTAAGATCGCGGGTTCAATGGCGATCAAAGAAGCCGTGATGAAGGCGTCGCCAGTGCTGCTAGAGCCTATGATGAAAGTAGAGGTTGAAGTTCCCGAAGATTACATCGGGAACGTCATCGGCGACCTCAACTCGCGTCGGGGTCAGATCGAGGGTCAAGAGACGGATCAGGGAATTGCCAAAGTTTCTGTAAAGGTTCCACTAGCAGAAATGTTTGGTTACGCTACTGACATCCGCTCGAAAACCCAAGGTCGAGGCATCTTCACAATGGAATTCAGCCATTACGAAGAAGTGCCGCGAAATGTGGCTGAAGCCATCATCGCTAAGAACAAAGGGAACTAATGATTTTAGATTTTAGATTTTGGATTTTGGATTGAATCCAAAATCTAGAATCTAAAATCTCAAGTCTAAAATCGCTAAAAAAAACAAGGAACAGATCGAGAATGGCACGCGCAAAATTTGAACGGAATAAACCCCACGTAAACATCGGCACGATCGGTCACGTTGACCACGGCAAAACAACTTTGACCGCCGCGATTACGATGACTCTTTCAGCATTAGGTCAGGCTAAGGGTAAGAAGTACGACGAAATCGACGCCGCGCCTGAAGAAAAAGCGCGGGGTATTACGATTAATACTGCTCACGTCGAATACGAAACCACCAGTCGGCACTATGCCCACGTTGATTGTCCCGGACACGCTGACTATGTGAAAAACATGATCACCGGTGCGGCTCAAATGGACGGCGGCATCCTAGTAGTGTCAGCGGCAGACGGCCCCATGCCTCAAACTCGCGAACACATCCTGCTAGCTAAGCAAGTTGGCGTTCCCAGCTTGGTTGTTTTCTTGAACAAGGAAGACATGGTAGATGACGCAGAACTTTTGGAATTGGTGGAACTGGAAGTTCGCGAACTTCTGAGCTCTTACGATTTCCCAGGCGATGATATCCCAATCGTGACTGGTTCGGGATTGAAAGCTCTCGAAGCGATGGCTGCCAATCCCAAGGCTGTAAAGGGCGAGAATCCCTGGATTGACAAGATTTACGCACTCATGGAAGCAGTGGATACTTACATCCCTACTCCAGAACGCGAAGTTGACAAGCCCTTCTTGATGGCAGTTGAAGACGTATTCTCGATTACTGGTCGGGGTACTGTTGCTACTGGCCGGATTGAGCGCGGCACAGTCAAAGTCGGCGAAAACGTCGAAGTGATTGGGCTTAAGGACACTCGCAGCACTACGGTGACTGGTGTGGAAATGTTCACCAAGTCCTTGGACGAAGGCTTGGCCGGCGATAACGTGGGTCTACTTCTGAGGGGGATTTTAAAGGCGGATATTGAAAGAGGCATGGTGATTGCCAAGCCGAAGAGCATCTTGCCTCACACTCAGTTTGAATCTGAAGTGTACATCCTCAAAAAGGAAGAAGGCGGCCGTCACACGCCATTTTTCTCGGGCTACCGCCCTCAGTTCTACGTCCGCACGACGGATGTAACTGGTACGATCAAACAGTTCACTGCTGACGACGGCACGGAAGCTGAAATGGTGATGCCCGGTGACCGGATCAAAATGACAGTTGAACTGATCCACCCGATCGCGATCGAACAAGGAATGCGCTTCGCTATCCGCGAAGGCGGCCGCACCGTCGGCGCCGGCGTTGTTTCCAAAATCCTCAAGTAGGACTCCGATAACAGCCTAAATAGCAGAAAAGCCGCCAAATGTCAATAGGCTTTTCTGCTATTTAGTCAGTTGTTAGTGGTCAGTTGTCAGTTGTTAGCGGTCAGTTGTCAGTTGTTAGCGGTCAGTTGTTAGTGGTTATTGATTCAATGTTCAATAACTAATGACTAATAACTAATGACTAATAACTAATGACTAATAACTAATAACTAATAACTAATGACTAAAAATAAACTGAACCTAGAAAATTAAAGAAACAAAAATGGCAGCTATCCCACAACAAAAAATTCGCATTCGCCTCAAAGCTTTCGATCGGCGCATTCTAGACGCATCCTGCGAAAAGATTGTAGATACAGCAAATCGGACAGCCGCCACTGCGATCGGCCCGATTCCCCTACCGACAAAACGGCGGATTTACTGCTTGCTGCGATCGCCCCACGTAGACAAAGATTCTCGCGAACACTTTGAAACCCGCACGCACCGCCGAATTATTGACATTCACCAGCCTTCGGCCAAAACAATTGACGCTTTGATGAAACTGGATTTGCCAGCCGGCGTAGATATCGAAGTCAAGCTGTAGATTGACACATCGGAAACTCGGAAAGAAGGAACAATGGAAAAATACATTGTTCCTTCTTTTTGCTGAAAGTTGATAGTCAGCAGTCAGTATTATTAGTTATTCGTTATTAGTCATGGGTCAGGAGTTATTAGTTATTCGTTATTAGTCAGTAATCAACAATAATTTCTGCTCCGGCGCGAACTTAAATAATTCTTCTTAATTAAGGGGCGATAGCTACACAAAAGCTCCTTTAGCAGTCGCTATCATCGCCTTCAGCATCACTTAATTAATCAAAAAGGTATATTTAGCATTTTGACGAAATGACGGCTTTGTCAAGCTGCCAGCACGGGCGATCGGGATCGCTCGATCGAATCCGCGTCGCAAAAGCCCGATCGCTCCTGCCCCGGAATTGCCTTTAATCAGTTAAAGTAAGAAAAAGAAGCGCAAGTACCGTCACTTTTGAGCGACAATGGCATCCTCTTCCTCTGTAGCAGTTCGCGAACTCCCCTTATTTCCGTTGCCGGAAGTGGTTCTATTTCCAGGTAGACCGCTGCCGCTGCAAATCTTCGAGTTTCGCTATCGAATCATGATGAACACGATTCTGGAGGGCGATCGCCGTTTCGGTGTGCTCATGTGGGACCCCAACCAAAACAAAGTCTCTGCCGTTGGCTGTTGCGCCGAAGTGATTCACTGCCAGCGCCTGCCCGACGATCGCATGAAAATTATGACTCTCGGCCAGCAACGGTTCCGAGTCCTGGACGCCGTTCGGGAAAAACCTTATTTAGTCGGTCTGGTAGAGTGGATTGAAGACGAACCGCCGCAAAAAGACCTCCGATCTTTGGGAAAAGATGTCGAACAACTGCTTCGAGATGTAGTTCGCCTCTCTAGCAAATTGATGGATCAGCCGATCGACCTCCCGGAAGACATTCCCAGTTTGCCCACAGAATTGTCCTACTGGGTAGCCAGCTACCTTTACGGTGCAGCGACAGAACAGCAAACTCTATTAGAATTGCAAGATACTGCTGCGAGATTGGAACGCGAAACCGAAATTTTGACTTCTACTCGCAATCACTTGGCAGCGAGGACTGTACTTAAAGATACGCTCAAATAGCCAGCGCAGGCAAAAAGCCCGATCGGTTTTGCCTGCATTGAAGCAAGAATTACACACAAATCATTTGATTTTAGATTTTAGATTTTAGATTTTAGATTGACTGATGAACTAAGGGTTTGGATCGCGGGCCTACAGTTCCATTATTTTTGGGAACTCGTATCTGTTTAATCCTTAACTTCAAACAGGTTCGGATAGGTTCTTTATAGCAGTAGATGCTTGTGTTAGAAAATCTCGATCGACCGAAACCATACGATGCAGTTAGAGGCGGTCAACTGCCGCCTCCTGTGGGCGGTGTCGTGCTCGGCGGACTAGCAGGAGTTAAACACCGGCTGTCGAGTTCTGTCAGCGAACATCGCATTGCCGCCCTGAAGGAAACCTTGAATTACGGCGATGCAGGCTTAAAAATAGTCATCAAGATTTGTCAAAGCGAAACAGGGCCAGTGCAGCGGGCGGCCGGCGACTTGCTGCGACAAAGGCTAAGTGCGATCGCCCGCGAAAAATTACAAGCCTTTGTACCTGCAAGTTCAGATTCAGAAGCCCAGAGAGACAGCACTCAAAAAATATTAGAGCACTTACCCGGTGCAGTCTCAGAAAAAAATAGCGATCGGCAATTGTCCGAAGCACAGTTAATATTTGAGACAATTACGCAGCAGATACAACCAAATGTGTTGCTGTTAGAAGCATTGGTAGCCTCTGTAGAGCGCGAAGAATTTACCAGCGAACTGATGAATCTTTGGGATTTGTTAATATTAGAAATTCAGGAACCTCTCAAAGAACTGCGTCAGGCTGTTGGCAGCGCGATTTCCGCCCAACTGCGCATTCAGTGGCAGTACAATCAAGCTGAATCTCAAGCCAATCAGTGGCATCAGCGAGCTTTGCTAGGACTTCAGAAAGAGGATGAAAGTTCAGTTCGCCTCGCCTTGGTTCGCAAGCAGATTCAATTCGATAAGGCGGCAGAAATAAAAATTGACTTAGACGACCAAACTGTGCGAGTAGAAACTCTCAACCGCAACTTGCTAGCTTTGGAAAGTAAGATTGCTGAAGCTAATTCTAAGAAAGAGATACTAAAGATGCAGCTTCATTTTGCTAAGGTACAGGAGCAAATTAACTGCACTTTCAGTCAAATGAATACTATATTTTTCAGTCCTTAGTTGTCAGATTCGGCGCGTATATACTGCTCGATGTCAGACAAGTCTGATGCAAAACTGTATGGCCCCGCTTAAAATCGCCCCCTCTAGCTTAGCGCCTTCGAGGTTGGCACCGCACAAAAAGGCACCGCTCAAATTAGCACCCCGCAAATCAGCTTCACTCAAGTCAGCACCCTGAAGGTTACTCTCACATAAAAATGCACCTTTCAAGTTAGCTTTTCTCAGACTCGCGCCCCGCAGTTTTACCTCGCTGAGATTTGCTTTTTCGAGGTCGGCTTCGTCCAAGCAAGCATCGATTAAGTTGGCTTCCATCAGGTTTGCCATATACAAGTTTGCCCCGCTCAAGTTGACACCGATCATTTTAGTGTCCCCCAAGTTTGCGTTTTGTAACTGTGCTTGAATCAGATCGGCCCCTGTTAATTTGGCACGAGTTAGATTTGCTCGGCTCAAGTCAGCCCCATTTAGGTCTGCCAGCAGCAGACAAGCACTATCGAGGTTTGCACCCATTAATTTAGCCCAACTCAGGTCTGCCGAAGCGAAGTTTACGTCTTTCAAGTTGGCACAAACGAGGCCAATATGACTTAGGAAAGCTTCGGGCAGGGAAGCGCCTACCAAATTAGCTTCGTGAAAATTTCTTTCTCCGGCTGCGTATCGCTTGAGAAGTTCATCAGCATCCATCTCGCCAGCCTCCTAAGTTTTTACTTGGAAATATACTACATGATTAAAAATTATACTACTGACAGTAATGCGTATCCACCAAAGATTTTTAAAGTTTCAGTGTGATTTTTTAACTCTTCTAGTGCCTCGCGAACTAATGGAGAGCAAACATCGGCTTCAACGTCCATAAAGAAAATATACTCTCCGAGCGATCGCTTAGTCGGCCGAGATTCAATGCGACTTAAATTAATACCGCGACTGGCAAATACTTGCAAAGGTTTTACCAGTGTCCCCGGCATATTGGCAGGTACGCTAAAAGCTAGTGACGTGTGAGTGCAATTCGATGGCGTTGCATCGGGGTGCGAGTTAGCCGTTGGTTTGGTGGCGGATGTAATTGATGAGCCGTCTGCTTGTGGTGTGTTGCCCAGTTTTCCGGCATCCGGGCCGAGTACCCAAAATCGAGTGTAATTGTCGGGATAATCATTAATCGGGTGAGCGAGCACGGGCAAATTGTAGAGTTCTGCGGCTCTTGGGGCAGAGATTACCGCTATACTTCTATCTTCCAGGTACTGCAACGCTTCCGTTGTTGAATTCGCCGGAATCAACTCAGCCGCCGGGATAAATTGGCTCAACCACAACTGACACTGAGCTAGCGCTTGCGGGTGAGAGTAAACTTTTTGAATCTTGTTAAAACTTTGAGCATTTGACAGCAGTGCGTGGGAAATCGGCAAAACCAAGGCGTGTTTAATTCGCAGTGCATCCAGCCGCCACAGGGTATCTAGGGTGACAGTCACGCTACCTTCGATTGAATTTTCCACCGGCACAATGGAACAGTCAACCAGCCCAGAGGCAGATGCCTCTAGCGCCTGAGAAATGGTGGAATAAGGACACAGGGTGCATTCAAAGTTAGTTTCTTGGCTCAACCACTTGACATAAGCCAGAGCGGCTGTTTCTGCATAAGTACCTATAGGGCCCAGATGTGCGATCGAAATTTTCATTATCAGTAATTTTACGTTACAACTGTTTGCTTTCCTTTCATCAGCTAGGAAGTATGATGAAAAAATTAGCTTGAGTCCCGAAAGCTTTTATCCGTTATTTCTCGGATGACAGTGGGGGAGTGCGTGAGTTAGTGCGCCGACTTATATCACCTTAAAAAGGTGATAGTTTATTAAGATATGCTTACGAATCCTCTACTTTGATATCTTCTCATGTATATCCGCTTGAATTCTTCCCAATCCGTTGAGCTCGCCGTACCAGATGAACGGGTTCCCATTCAACATTATCTGCGCCAGCCGAGGCGACTGGTGAACGCCCTAGTCGATCGAACTCGCACAGAGCAACTAAGCGATGACTGTTTCCGCCTGAAAATGCGGCCGTTACAATTTATGATGCTGAGCATTCAACCCACAGTAGATATGAGGGTATGGGCACAGTCGGACGGCACAATCAATTTGGAGTCCGTCGCCTGCGAAATTCTCGGCGTGGGTTATGTAAACGATCGCTTTGCTCTCAATCTCAAAGGAAAGCTTTGCGCGCACCAAAGCAGCGGGGTAACGTACTTGAAAGGAAAAGCGGATTTGGAAGTGCAAGTAGAGTTACCGCCGCCGTTTTGGCTGACGCCCAAACCGATTTTAGAAGCAACGGGCAACGGTTTGCTCAAGAGCGTACTGCTGAGCGTCAAACAGCGGTTGATGTACCAGTTGCTCTCGGATTACCGCCGGTGGGCAAACAGCGAAACTGAGGTAATATCAAGCGATATCCCCCAAATCTTATCTGTAGAAGGTTGAGATATTACCAGAGAAGCTGTTAATTAATTTATCGGCATATTTGGCCAAAAATTAGTGGAATTGCCCAGATATTAGTTAGACGATGGAATTGCGCACCCTGAGTTTTGTTTGAGTTTGCCCGCAGGCATAGATAGCGACCGGTCAGTCAATATCGATTTGAGTCAGCGCTGCCTCTTCATAGTCTTCGATAATTCCCACACCCACAGACCAAGCAGTTGACCTGTCTTTTGAAACTTCGTCCTTTTGGCGGAGTTCGCGCTGCGGTGTCCCGGTTATTGGGCCCGGTTGGTTCGTCGCGCCCACCCCAATCCGGATTTTTGGCCCGGAATTGCCCAAGCGAATCGTCATCCCGTCAGACACTGACACCTGAGCGATCGGTTTATCATCTACATAAGTGCCGTTAGCGCCAAAATTAATAATTTCCCAGCCCGAAGCGTGATTCCACAGCTCTACGTGATGGCGGGAAACTACAGCGCTGTAAATAATTACATCATTGTCGTTCGATCGACCTATCCGAACCACCGATTCGGATTCAAAACACCAATTTTGAACCGGGACAGACTGGATAGGATGTAGCAGAGTTAAGGTAATCACTGATGTTTTGACACTCCGCCGCCAGACAGAAACGGGGATAATTCAATATAGACTTTTTGGGATAAAACCGCAAATAAATTAATTCTTAAAAGCGTTGTAACTGCACTGCTACTCCCTCTAGATAAAATCCTTGTTGGTTGTATCTCACATCTGGCAACATTCTCAAGAATAGGCAAGATGCCTGGTCTACAAAGAGTAGATTTTTTTGCGGGGAGTAGGGGTTGGGCATCCTGCCCGCCTGTAAAAGGCTTATTAACAACGGTGCAAGATGTGAGTTGTATCAAACAGCATAGGTCTTTTGGAGTTGCTAACATTTTCCTTATCGATCCGATATCTTTAAAATACAATGCTTTGATTAGCAGTGGAATTTTGAGCGAGAAAGCCTCAATCTCATACACTAAAAATACCGACCTTTCCGGCGCGCGCCGCCCCAAAAATGAGATCGGCAATTAGTCGCAGGGCGATGATCCCGAAGCCCGCAGTTCAGAGCAAATCCGACTCTGGTGGCTCCCGCGGCTCTGGCGGTGCAGATTCATGCCTTTGCCGCTTCAACTCTGCCACTTTTTCTTGAGCTACATCCCTAACTTCTAGAGCTTTATCTTGGAGTTTTTCCGCCAGACTGCGAGCGTTCCGCTTGACGCCTGCCACATTTTTGAGAGTTCTATCGAAATCTTCGTGTAAAAACTCTGCTACCTGACCGACTTTTTTGTGCAGTCCCTCCGCGTACTGCTGGGGCTCGGATACAGCAGCCTCAGACACGATCGCCCGCTTGCTGCCGATCGTCGAAATAGCTGACACCGGCAACAAGTAAATCCCGTCTAAAACGCCGCGCCAGCCGCTCGAAGAAAACAGGTAATCGGTCACTGAACCAGTCCGAACATCAAATAGGTAGTCAACCACCGTACCTGCCTTATTCCCAGCGTCGGTGAGCACCTCAAGCCCGATCGGACAAACAGCTTGTTCCGGCTGATGCAATTCCGGCAGTTCCGGGTTAATGGTGACAAAAACATTTTCGCCCACCGTATCAACTTGGGCCCAAGCGAACCAAGTTTTTTTGCTACCCAAAAGTCCCGACTTGCAAGTAAAGCCGATCGCCCGCTGGGAGTGAGCATCCAGCCAAAGCCGATCTACCCTGCCGACTTCTTCCGCCGTTCTGCGGTCGATCGTGCGGCGGTTGAGCAGTTCGCTGCGTTTAACAATCTGTTGTTGTGATGTACTCATAAAATAAACTCCTGAGTGCCGCCATGCGTAAAATGTCGATCGTCCAAAGATGCCGATTTAATATTCTTCTTCCGAATAAGGGCGAGTATTTTCTGCCTCCGTTAACTCATCCTCTTCCCTGGAAGAGCCAACTTCTTTTTGTTCGGGAACAGGAATCGTGCTCAGGAGCGCGCCCCCGGAGGGAGCGTGAACTGCCTTAGCATCCCTTGGCTTGACGCTAGTTTGTCCTAACTGGGCTGAGGACTGATTCGGGCCGACATTGATTTGAATTTTCGGGCCCGAGCGAGCCAAGTGAACGATCAGACCGTCCACCACGGGAACCTTAGCGATCGGCTTACCATCGAGGTAAGTGCCGTTGGTACCTAAATTGATCAGTTCCCAAGTTATGCCGCTGCGCCGCAATTCGATGTGGCGACGAGAAACCACAGCGCTAAAAAGAACGACGTGGTTTTCGGTCGAGCGCCCGATCCGGACGACCTGTTGGTCTTCAAAGATCCAACTGCGGACGGGTATAGACTGGAGTGGATGTAGCAAGGTCAGCTTAATCACATTGGCAGCATTAAGTTTTGGTAGAGCGCCTCAAGATGCGATTTTAGATTTTAGACTTTCGATCGCCCAATCCAAACTCGATCTAAGAGATTTGAAATAGAAAAGTAACCAGGTCACCTTTGCCCAGAGAGATGCGGTCTCCCGGTCGCAACCGGTGTCGGTTTCCCTTGGGCAGGGGAGTATTGTTGACGTAAGTGCCGTTGGAACTGCCTACATCTTCTAGGTAGCAAGCATCTCCCTCCACCCGGACATTGGCGTGTACCCGAGAAACTATCTCAGAATTAGCAAATCCGGAAACATCAATATCCGGCGGCACTAAGTCATTTGGCTTGCCTATGTGAACCACAGACAGACTGTGAGGCAATTCCATCGGCGTATTTGTCTGAACGTGTAGCAGGCGCGCCGACTGCTGTTGCAGTTGAGTTTTAGCTACACCCGCTGGCTGTAGGCCGGGAACCGGGGGAGAGGTATTTACTGCTGTTGCCACCGATTCAGTTGTAACAGGAACCGAGGGCAAAGGCGGGGGATCTGGAATCGCACTCATGGTGGCGGGAGTTTTTTCCAAGTTCGGCCCGTTATTTGGGGTAACTACAGGTTCCATTGCCATCGGGGGTTCGGTGTTCGGCCCGTTATTTGGGGTAACTACAGGTTCCATTGCCATCAGTGGTTCGGTTTGCGCTAACTCCGGCGCCGGTGGCGATACCACTGTGGGGCCCACAGACGAGGCTGACGGTACTGTCAACTCAAGTTCTGGAACGTAGGAACCCGGACGCAAGTTAAAGCCGCACTGACCGCAAAATGCTGCATCTGTCTGAACCGCTGCACCGCAATTCGAGCAAGTTGCGGTAACTGGTAAAGGCGTGTAGCAAGCCTCACACTGGCTGGCCCCGTCGGGGTTCTGGTGATTGCAATTGGGACAGACAATCATCGATTTCTCCTTGCTATCGGCCAGATTTTCCAATCAGCCTCATAAAAATAGTCGTGTATATGGTCAAATTTTAACTTTAACCGCTGCAATTCTTATACTGCTTCGCTAATACTAGCAACTGACAGCAGTGCCGTGACGGGCAAGATTAAGTTAGTGATAGTGCTGACTGTGTTGACCGGAGAGACTCTCTCGGCTATTTTACTGAGGAGCCAGCAGCCGCATCGAGCAGCCACCAAAGTTCGCCCTCTGGTTGAACGAGTCTGGCTGGATAGGTCATTTCGTCGGCTGCGGGGGCAAAAATTTGAGCGAGGGCGGGTTGTTTGCTGGCTCCTGCCACCATGAAGATGACGCACCGAGCTTTGTTAATTAAGGGGATTGTAAAGGTGATGCGGGGTTGGCCGTCTTTGTTGCCGACAGTTACTAGGGCGTCGCGGACTTGCAAGGCTGCTGTGCCGGGAAATAGAGAGGCTGTGTGGGCGTCGTCCCCTATGCCCAACAAAATGATGTCGATCGCGGGAAACTCGCTGTCGGATACTTTGAAGAACTGCTGCAATTCGGTTTGGTACGCCTCGGCGTCGGCTGCGGGGTCGCCGGCGCCTGTGGGCATGGGGTGGATGTTGCTGGCGGGGATGTTTACTCGATCGATCCAGGCGAGGCGCGCCATTTTTTGATTGCTGTCCGGGTGTTCTGGCGGAACGTAGCGTTCGTCGCCCCAGAAAACGTGAATTTTGTCCCAAGGCAGGTCTTGGGTACAGAGCGCTCTGTAGAGCGGTTCAGGTGTGCTTCCGCCCGCTGCGGCGATCGTACAAACTCCGCGTTCTGCTATGGCTGCGGCGATTTTCGACAGGACTACCGCCAGCGATCGATCTATTAGTGCTTCTCGATTTGCTAATACTTCTACTACTTTTTTCATCAATTTCCTCTTAACTTTCGTTGGGTGTTGTTCTGGGCAATTGCCAATTTTTCCTTGACATTTTGCCTTGACATTTTGTTTTGAGGTCGATCGGCTGACACGCTCGGCAGGCCGGGCACCGCGTCAAGTCAGATTTTATCATCTTATGCCCCTTCATTTGAGGAAAGCAACACATATTTCTACCAGTGCTTGATATATATTCACCTGTTGCATCGATCTTTCTGTGGCAACTTTTAATTCAATTGCCCGATCGCATTTACCCCGCGACAGCAAAAACGATCGAGATTGATGTGGTAGACTACGAAAAATAGTTTTAAGTCCGCACGCTCGGATGGAAGCAAAACTATGTCAAGTTTTAAGCGATTCCCTACATCTGTCCGCTATCTGATAGCGCGGTTGCGCCACTGGATGCAACCAGCGGTTTGGGCACCGCTAACCGTGCTGTGTGCGGGGGGGTTATTTATCTGGGAAGTGTCCGTACATCCAGACAGGTTGAGCATAGATGGCGAAGAAGTAGCAGCCTCAAACAATCCAGCTTCGCTCCCGGGGCTGTCTGCTGAGGATAGCGCCATTGCGGCTGAAATCGACAGCTTACCGGTGCTAGTCAATCAGTTCAATAGCTCTAATTCGGAACAGAAGTTGTTAAATTCATCAGTAGTCAAAGGCAAAGGTTTATTCGACGAAATTCGCGCTGGCGGCGAGGAAATTCCGCAGCTATCTTCAGCCCCCAATCCTGCGACGCGCAGCAGATTTTTGCCCTTGCCAAATTTAGCAAATCCTGCTGTCGGGGCTGCAAACAATAACCCCCAAAATTCCAGCTTGCCAAGTTCAAACGCGATATCAGCTCCCAGTTTATCTGGCAGTGGGGGACTGATTTCCGGGATAAAAACGATCGAGCCTGAGTCTGGGAGTACAGCGACAGCAACTTTATCCCAGGCGTCGAGCGGTGCTAATTCAGGCAAACAAAACGAAAATCCTCTGCCTTTGAGTCCGCTGCAAGCAGCTATGAAAAAATACGTCCCGGCTAACACTTCGCCAACGGCGGCTCAGAAAACTGCAAACTCAGTTCAATTGCTCGATCGACCGGCTTCCACTTCTGCTGGGGCAAATCCGGCAAATTCGCTCCCAACGACGACTACAGCTCAAGCTGGAGCAAATCCTGTGAATGTTCCCGAAGCACTTCCCTCACCTTTGGCTCCCACAAATACTATTATCAGCGAATCTCAACAATTCTTAAACCCGGCAGCTACAGCCCCTGAATCATTTTCCGGGTTAAATTCCAGAGTACCGAGCCTCCCGGAAATTAATGCCAGCCCTGCGACTGTAGCTTTGCCAAAAAATCCCTACCAAACTAATTTGTCCGGTTCCGGCTTGACACCGGAAGCTGCATCAGGGGCACTTCCAGTCGCCACACCTTCGCCAATACTGCTACTTCCCTCCCCCGGGAGGAATGGGATTGGCCCAAGCAAGATAATTAGCCCTCAATTCTCTCCCAATTCAGCGAATTCTCAGTTTCAAACACCTCAATCGAGTCAGCTCAATTTACCGGGCGGGCCGAACTTTGGAGCGGTTCCCCAAAACACCGATCGGGGCGGGCAGCCAATTCAACCGCAACCTTTTTCTACACCCCGCTCCCTGACTCCGGGACGCTACATTGGCGGCGGCGAAATCAATACTTTTTCTAATCCTTAAAGGAAGGAAGTTCGGCAACAAAAACGATACAGCACTTTTGGTGGTAAGTAAGGTACATAGCCCTTGTAGGGACACCGCACTCGGGCCGTGTCCCTAGGGGGATCGATCGGTGTACTTCATAAACTTGCAATCTGCTATAGCGGTTCTCAATAAAATGAGGTACACACCGCTCGCAACTGATGCCCACGGAACCCTATGCCCTATTCCCTATGCCCTATGCCCTATGCCCGCGAGATCACCTCATGTTACTGAGAAAGGCTATATATTACCAATTACTCATTCCCAATTACCCATTCCCAATGTTATTGGTAAAACTTACCTAGAGGCGGCCCGCGCCAACAACAATCCCCCGATTCCCAAGCCAAACATTATCGGCAGCCAAGCCGACAGAATCGGAGTCAAAACAGCTTTCACGCCCATAGAACTGGTGATGAAAGAAAATACATAGTAAGTAAAAATCACAACTACGCTAATACCAAAACTCGTTCCTCTGCCGGAGCGGCGCGGTTGAGTTCCCAAAGCTGCTCCCACTAAACCAAATACCATGCACACGAAAGGAAAAGCATATTTTTCTTGAATTCGCACCTTTAATTTGCGAATTTGCGGCTCGTCGCCGCTGTTCTTAATGATATCCAAACGCTCAGACGCTTGGGCAATGTTCATTTCCTTGAAATCCCGCACTCTCGCAGCTAAATCTAAAGGTGTGCGGGGGAGCTGCAACTGCTGGTGTTGAAACCTAACTATATTGCGGTAAGAGCCATCAGGAGCTACTATATAAGCGGTTCCGTTGAAAAAATCCCAGGTGTTTTCTGAGGGATTCCAAGTAGCTGATTCTGAAGAAACGATTTGATTGAGGCCTGGGGTGGAGCGATCGATAATTGTTAAACCTTTCATTCGCTGACCGTCAAATTGTTCTGCATAAAAAAAGCGGGCCAGGGTTTCGTCGCCGCCTTTTTCTGGTTTGCGAAATTCTGTGTAGATAATATTTCTATCTTGAAATGTGGGTTTTTCTCGCTTCATGGCTCTGTCTAAAGTCACAGTAGCTCTGTAGCTGGCGGCGGGTACGACTAACTCTTGCAAACCAAAGGTGAAGCCGGCAACAATTAAACTCATAATCACTGCGGGCAGTATTAATCGGTAAACGCTAACTCCGCAACTGCGGAGGGCGATGAGTTCGCTGTCGCTGGACATTCGGCTGTAGGCCATTAAGGTTGCTAGCAGCATTGACATCGGGAAAGCCAATACTACGAAGTACGGAATTTGCAGCAGAAAAATTTCTAGGGCGGCGCCGTAGGGGAGACCAGATTCTGCTACTCGGCGTACTAATTCAAATAAGGCTCCCACTGTGACGGCGACGGATGTAAAGAGCCCGACGCCAAATAGAAATGGGCCGATTAGTTCTTTGGTAATATACCAGTCCATTACCGAAATTCTCGGCAGCCAGTTGATGGGATTGAAAGATTTGGATATTGCTATTTTCATACTTTGAGGTTTTTGCAGTTTGCTCTTAAAGCTAAAATTAAAATTCTAAATTCTCAAATTCTGCTTTCTGGTTTTAAAAGACTATCGCACGAAGTTATCACCTAAGTAATACTGCCGCACTAAAGGATTGCTGTAGAGTTCTTCTTCAGCCCCGGAGGCTAAAATTTGGCCGTCTCGCATGATGTAGGCTCGATCGGTAATTTCGAGGGTTTCTCGGACGTTGTGATCGGTGATGAGGATGCCGATTTTGCGATCGCGCAGTTTGGCAATAATGGTTTGAATTTCGTCTACGGCGATCGGATCGACGCCTGCAAACGGTTCGTCTAAAAATAGGAACATCGGCCCGTCTCGCCCAGCGGCTAAGGCTCTCGCCAGTTCAGTCCGCCGCCTTTCTCCCCCCGAGATTTGAATTCCCAAACTAGATGCTATTTTTTCTAAGCGAAATTCTTGCAACAGGAAATCGACTCGCTCTTTCCATTCCCAGCGCGGCACTTGAGTTTGTTCTAGGACTAACAAAATGTTGTCGCGCACGCTCATGTTGCGAAAAATGCTTGCTTCTTGAGCGAGATAGCCTATTCCTAAATGCGCTCGCTTGTGCATCGGCAATTTAGTGATGTCTAAATCGTTGAGCCAAACGGTGCCTTGATTGGGTTTTTCTAATCCGGTTGCTATGTAAAATGTTGTGGTTTTGCCGGCACCGTTGGGGCCGAGGAGTCCTACGATTTCTCCTTGGGCTACGGAAAGGTTGACGCGACTGACTACATGGCGTTTTCCGTAGGATTTGTGAATATTTTCGAGTACAATTTTCATTCTCGCTTCGGCAACCTCTACAAGCTAAATTTCAGACTGCGGGCTTGTGCGATCGAGTCTCTAATTTAAATTTTACCTTTTCAAGTTTGTGAGTTTTATAAAGACGAAATTTCGCATCTATCCCAAGTAGTATGTTTTGGCTGAGGCGAAATTTCGCTGCTGCAAGCCGCTGTTACCGGGGGGCTGTAGTTGGACGTTGGGAGCCAACTGCATTTTGGGCTGCTGAATCTTGTTCCGGGGCAACCAGATAGACCGATTCTACCTGTCCTGGGTTGTCTGGCAGGGCAATAAACCGCCCTTCGTCGATCAGGTATGTGATGGTTTCGCCGCGCAGGCTGTTGCCCTGCTGCAATACATAAACGTCTCCGCTGAGAATAATCCGGCGCTCGCGGCTGAAGTATTGAGCTTGAGCTGCGGTTGCTTGTATTTGGCGGGCTGGATAGTTGATTTGGACGTTGCCGCGGGCTGTCACGATGCCGGTTTTGGAGTCGGCTTCTTGAATGTCCGATCGCACGGAAAGAGTGCGGGGCGGTCCGACTTGCGGGTAGGTGGGAGAGGCGATCGCACCTGCCAGAGTGAGGGGCAAAAGCAGCGATAATCCTTTGAATATTCGGGAATTGAGTAGTTTAGCGGAGGGCATCATAAGCTTGGAGCCTCAAAATTTGTGAAATTGCTGAAGGGCACGATCTCCAGTTAGGTATTTTATCTTAACGGCCAGAAAGATTCCCGTGAGGTCGATCGATTGACCCGAGAGTCTCAACCAATTATCCTAGCAAGACAACAGCGAATTTAATTGGTTATTTTGCTGAGTGGCTGGAACTGTCTTAACCGCGAACGGGCAAGATGCTCGTTCCACAGCAAATAAATCTGCTTGTGAAGCGGGCCAGAAAGCCAGCCCTCCTCGGTGTAGAGGCCAAGTTTGCTGCACACCCTAATACAAAAATTTATTTAACCTTTATTTAACTTTTGGGTACTTTGATAATTCGCGGCAATTGCAAGCCTGCAACTTCTGTACCTGCGAACAACGGTACAAATTTAGCTACTGCTTCCGGGCCGGCTTGTTGCAAAGCGCTCAAAAGTTTAGCACTTTGTCCGAGCAAGTCTTCAACAGCAATTCCGACATAACTCGGCTGATAATAACTGAGCCGATTTATTCCTTCTCCCAGCAAGATTACTGCACCGCGCCAGTTTTGATTTTCTAAGTGATAAAGCGCGACGGCAATTTGCAATATTCCCTGATAAAATCTTTTTTCCGGCTCGCCAGCTTCCATCCACAAAGCCTCTAAAGTATCGTGACAAGCGTAAAAATCTTGGCTGTTAAACTGTTCGATACCTTGCCAAAACTCGATCGGCATTTCCTCTGTCATTCGATTGAAGATTGGGGAATTTTGGATTGGGGATGCGTGTTTGAGTAGGCGGCGATCGTTTTTTCAATAGCTAAGTCTTAAAAATAGGAAAAATAACGACTTGTTTTCAAAACTGCTACCAATTAATGACCGCCTACTTAACCGATTACATAGTCTCTCTGACAGCTTGAATCTGATCCATTCCTATTTCCTGATTAGTTCCAGCGAAATCGTTATCTGGTGTGAGAAATAACATACAGTGACACTCTTTGCGCTCGCGCATGGGAATGCAGGGACAGTTCCAGTAGGCGGCTTTTACTTCGGCTTCTTTATCTTCGTAATGGCGACAAGGGCATAAGGGAGCGCCTAGTTCATCCTTGTGTTTTGCTAGTCCTTCTATCACGACAGCAGTGACGGAAGGCTCGGAACAAAAGTAAGTTCCGGTGCGCTTGGCGTAGGTTTCGGAGAAATTCTTCATCGCCTCCAAAGTTTTTTCGTTGGAGAGTTTAGATTTTTCTGTTGTGTTCATAGTTCAGGATCGGAGTTGAGGATGCTACGAGCTTTTAACAATTGTACCGCAGAATGTGATTTTAAACACTTGTATGTTTCTGTTTACTTACAAGGAGAAAAATCTTGACAAAAATTTAGTTTTAGGTTGTCGGTTTTGTAGTGATTTTTCTGTATCGCTCACAGGGAGGGAAACTGGCGGCACACCCGGTTTTTGGAGCAGCCAAAAGATTGGGGCGATCGATCGCCCTCAAAAATCATCCCCCAAAGGGGATACAAATCCGATAAAATATCAAAGCGCTGTCCCTGTTTCTGGCATCTCATGGCAACTTCCCCGCACCCCACCCTCCGCAAAAAATCTCCTTCCTCTGGGCTGATTTGGCCCGCTGACACCGAGTTAGTCGGATTAGTGTTTGAATTGACCCCCCGTACTGCTAGCTATCTGTACGCGCAGTATGCTATAGGTTTGCACGCTTGGTTTTTAGGTCAAGTGCAGCAAAGTGACCCGGATTTATCGCAACTTCTGCACGGCGAGCAGTCAGAAAAAGCTTTTACTATCTCGGGATTGGAAGGTGATTTGCGAGCAGGCGGCAAAGAATTTCAACTTTTGGGCGATCGAATTTATCGCTGGTACGTAACAGGAATTTCCAAGCGAGTAGTGCAGTGGCTGAGTCAGTGGCTGCAAAATTTGCCCCAAGAGATAGATTTGCGAAATGCTCCGCTGCTAATTCGCTCTTGGGATATTGCTTTTGCTCCCACAACTTACCAGCAATTACTAACAGCAGAACCCCCATTATCGCCAACTGTAAAACTTAGTTTTGTGACTCCTACAAGCTTTCGCAGCAAAAGCCATCACTTCCCCCTGCCAGTTCCAGAAAATGTTTTTCACAGCTATTTGCGCCGCTGGAATAACTTTTCGGGGGTAAATTTTGACCAATCAGAATTTCTGAATTGGATTGATGAAAATGTAATTATTAGTCGCCACAAATTGGAGTCGCAAAAGGTAGCGGCGGGCAAAAAAGGCATGGTAACGGGATTCACTGGGGCTGTGGAATTTGGGCTAGGGCGATCGGCCGCATTGCGCCCTGATTTTGTACAATTATTTTATGCTTTAGGGCGATTAGCGCCTTACTGCGGCACGGGGCACAAAACAACTTTTGGATTGGGACAAACGCGATCGCAATGGTTGACAGAAGCGCTTCCCGAAGTGTCGATACAAAGCATATTGGCGGCGCGCATAGATGAATTGACGGAAAAGTTTATGGCGCACAGAAAGCGTACAGGTGGGAGTCGCGCTGCTGAGATTACTGAAACTTGGGCGACGATTTTGGCGCGCCGGGAATTGGGGGAATCTTTGTTTGATATTGCTGCTGATTTGGAAATGCCTTATGAAACTGTGAAAACTTACGTGAAGTTGGCAAGAAGGGCTTTGAAAGTGGAGAATTAGCGCGAATTAGTTGACAGTTGACAGTTAACAGTTAACCGTTACAGCGTATTCCAGGTTTGTGAAGTGTAGGGACACGGCAGTGCCGTGTCCCTACGGGGAAGCTCACGATAGGCGGGTGTACTTCATAAATGTGGAATATGCTGTAACTACTGACTGCTGACTACTGACTGATGACTACTAACTAATGACTCTTAGTAAATAGATATATGTCGTCTCGCTGATATTTTAGTTGAAATTGAGGGGTATTTTTTAGTTTAGTTATTAGGTTATCGACAAAAGCTCGATCGCTCATCCAGCCGGGATAGCGCTGGTTCAGCAATACATACTCAAATTCTGCGAGATTTGCAGGCGGCGCGTGAGCCTGAGTTAATTTTACTACAGGGCGGTGCGTTAAGTGCGGAGCAATGTGAGAAGTTGTTAAAACACTGCCTTTTGTGTTGACGAGAGCGAGGGCTTCTCTGGTAGCTGGCAAAGTGTCGAGCGAATCTAAATAAATAGTCCAAAAATAGCCGTATTTCGCTAAAGCTAAGAAACAAATCAACGACCAAATTAAAATAACTCTAGGCAATGGATAATTAGAAATTGACAATGTATCAAATATTGTTTTTCCTTTTTGCTGATTACTAGCTGCTAAACTGGAAATTACTGCAACCAACAAAAATGGCAATATTGGAAGAGAATATTGATGAATCAAATCTCGCTGAGCGGGGATATCGGAAAGAATATTCATCGCCAACATCGGCACAGCACTAATTAAAGGCGTCAGGTGGCGCGGCGAAAGCCACAAAATTACAGGCAATATCAATAATGCTAAATATTCAAAAGTATCAAATGAAAATAAACGCCCTAAAACTAGATTTGGTTTCAATATTAAATTAAGAGCTATTCCTAAAACAGAATGACCCAAATATCCATAGCGCCCGATTCCCGCGTGTTCTCTTCCCTGATTAAAATACGGTATAACTGCCTGAGTAGCTACTAGGAACCAACCCGCGCCGAGAAATAGAGCTATGAGTCCGCAATTGCGTTTTTTGTCAAAACACAACAGCCACAATCCCATCGCAGCCACAGTTAGAGATAGCACGGCTTTGCAGCTCAAAACTAATACAATAGCAGCACAAAACCACAAGGTTTTATTGAGTCTGGCGGCTAAGATTGCTGCTAGCAGTGCTGGTAAAGCAATTACTTCGGGGTGGAAGTCGAAGAGATTGACATTAAATACTAATGGATAGAGGAGGTAAATACAGGCGATCGCTCGAGATATGCTATTATTTAATCCGGCTTGACGCGCCAAACTCCAAACTGGCAAAGCACCCAATGCTAGGGAAACTGCTTGCACTAACAACAGCCAATGAACGTCGGGATATATTTTGTAAAGCAAAGCCACAGGATACATCACCCAAGCGGCATGATTTCCCATGTGGTGAATTTCGAGAAATGAGGAAAATGGCGTTTGTCCCTGACCGATCAAATAGGCTACTTGGTCGTAAATTCCTAGTTCAAAAGCGTTGGATTCAAACAAAGCGTGCCGTATACTGCTGCAAAGGAAAAATATTAGAGATAAAAGGGCGATCGGCCAAATTACTGGATAATATTTTAGATGCTTAAAATGGTTTAGTTTATTCATTGCTACTACTTATTTGCGGATTTTTTGAAACAACCAAACATCGTCTTGCTGATAACTTATTTTAAACAAAGGAGATTGTTTAAGTTGAGCACCTATACTAGCAGCAGTATCCGCAGTATCGTGCCAAGGATGGCGCAAATTTAGCAGTATGTACTCAAATTCATTCAAACTTTGTCCGTTGGCAACTTGATGCAGCAATTTAATTGTTGAACGGTGGGCGAGATGAGTTGCTAGGAAATTATCTGTTAAAATATTGCCTTTAGTTTGCACGAGATTAATCGCCTGTCGCGTTGCTTGCCAAGTATCCATCGAGTCTAAATAAACAGTCCAAAAATAGCCGTACTTAGCCAAAACTAAAAAGGTTAAGATCGACCACAAAATCAACAATTTTGACAATAAAGAATTGGCGAATAGCCATCTTCCCCATCTCGAACTGCGGTGCAGCCAAATGCGGTGATTCCAGATATGTTGAAGAGAAATGCGATGCCAAATTTTATGAATCCAGCCGCGACGATTCCAGACATAATTAGTTGCGTTTTTCCGAAAGTTGGAGCCTCTGGTTTGTCTGTCTGCTAGCGTAGAAATTACGGCAGTTAACACAAACGGAAATATCGGCACAGAATACTGGTGAATCAAATCTCGTTGAGCCTCAATATCCGACAGAATATTCATCATTAGCATGGGTAAAGCACCAATTAACGGCGCGAGATGTCGCGGGGAAAGCCACCAAATTGCAGGCAAAAATAACAAAATCAAATATTCCAAAGTATCTGCCGAAAAAATCCGGCTTCCTACTAGATGAGGTTTCAGAATTAAGTTTATCGCAATTTCAAAAACTGAGTTTCCCAAATAATGATATCGCCCGACACCTGCGTGTTGCTTGCCCTGATTAAAATACGGTACAATGGTTTGAGTTGCAATCAAAAACCAAGCGGCACCGATAAATATAGCGATGAGTCCGCACCTGCGCGTTTTTTCAAATAAAAACAGCCAGATACCCATCATCAAAACTGTCAACGATAGGACGGCTTTGCAGCTTAAAATTAATACGATCGCGGTACAAAACCACAATATTTTATCAAGTCTAGCTGCTAAGATTGCTGCTAAGATTGCGGGTAAGGCAATTACTTCGGGGTGGAAGTCAAAAAGATTGACATTAAATACTGCGGGATAAAGCAGATAGACTGCTGCAATTGCTATTGCTTTTGGTTCGTTTAATCCCGCTTGACGTGCTAAACTCCAACTAGGCCAAGCACCTAACGCTAGGGAAACAGCTTGCACTAATAAAAGCCAGTGAACATCTGGATATATTTTGTAAAGTAAAGCTAGCGGATAGAAAATAAAGGCTGCGTGGTCGCCTAAAATATTGATGGCCATCAATGAGGAAAATGGGGTTTGATTTTGAGAGATTAAGTAAACTGCTTGGTCAAAAATTGCTAAGTCGAATGCAGTTGAATGAAACAAAGCGTGCCGCGCGCTGCTGGCGGTAAATAAGACTATCGTTGTCACGACAATTATTAAAAATACTGGATGAGATTTGAGGGATTTTAAAGTTAACATTTTATTGTTTAATCAGCGATTCGTTTAAATAGCAGAACTTCGTTTTTTTGATAAGTTAATTTAAAATCGGGAGAGTTTTTAAGTTTATTTGCTAAGGTATCACCAAGTTTTTCAGTATCAGGCCAGGGATGGCGTAGGTTTAATAATATGTATTGAAATTCAGCTAAATTTGTTTGGGGCGAAATTTGTGAAAGCAATTTTACTACTGGGCGGTGGGCAAAGTGAGGGGCAAGTCTATTATCTGTTAAAATACTGCTTTGCGGTTGAACTTGTGCGACTGCTTGGCGTGTAGCTTGCCAGGTATCTAGTCTATTTAGGTACAGATAAAAATCTTTATATTCGCCCAGAAATATGAAAATTATTAACGACCAAATTATCATGATTCTCGGCAATTGAATTCCCAGCAATAGTTGAGGAAGTCGGAAATTTTTAAATGGTAATTTTTCCAATTTGCTCTGTGTAAATTTTGGCAAATTTACAGATGTAAAAAACTGTTGCTTATTTGCTTTATCCTCTTCCTTATTTCCTCTTGCTTCTTCCCTCTTCCTTGTTTCTTCCTTGGCGATTGCTGCTAAAAATAAAAATGGAATTACAGGCACTGAATACTGATAGGCTAAACTGCGTTGAAATGGCAAGTCGGAGAGGATATTGATGAGCAGGGTAGGGATGGCAGGAATTAGCGCTGTTAAATATCGCAGCCCTATTTTGCGGGAGAATGGCAATAGCACCCAAATCACAGGTAAGGTGAGGATAAATAAATATTTGAATGTATCGAAGGAAAGGATTTTTCCTAATACTAACTGTGGTTTTAAGATGAGATTGATGGCAATTTCTAGTACGGATTTGCCTAAATAGCTGTAGCGCCCGACTCCAGCGACTTCGCTGCCGCTAAAGAAGGGGATTATTTTCTGGGAAGCTATCAAAAACCAAGCTGCACCGAGCAAAAGTCCGATCGCCCCGCACCGTTGCTTTTTTTCGCAAAAAAACAGCCATAAACCCATAGCAGCAACGGTTAGAGACAAAACCGCCTTGCAACTCAAAACTAACAGAATAGCGGTACAAAACCACACAATTTTATTTAAACGCGCAGCCAAAATTGCTGCCAAAAGTGCGGGTAAAGCGATTACTTCCGGGTGAAAATCAAATAAATTGATGTTAAATACCACCGGATAGAGCAAATAAATCAATGCGATCGCACGGGATTGTTCTTGATTCAAACCGGCCAAACGCGCTAAACTCCAGCTAGGCAAAGCCCCCAGGGATAATGCAACTGCTTGTACCAACAGCAGCCAATGCACATCCGGGTAGATTTTGTACAGCAAAGCTAGCGGATAATAGATTACCGCTGCGTGATCGCCCAAAATATGAATCCCCATCAAAGAAGAAAAAGGCGTTTGGTTTTGGCTGATGAGGTAAATTGCTTGGTCAAAAATTCCCAAATCGAAAGCAGTTGATTGGAATAAAGCGTGCCGTAAACTGCTACACAAAAAGAAAATTGCCGCAGCAGCAGCGATCGCCCAAACCAAACTCGACGGTAGCTGCGATCGACCTTCCTCTCTATTTTCCGCGATCGAGACGCTGATGTCCTCACTGGAATCAGGAAAATTTTCCGCATTCTGCATGAAATCTGGCACTAACTGACCACTCAAAATATGATTACCTCGAATGTGCTTTCCACACAATAGTTAACCGCTAATTTTAATCCCCGCAATCGTAATATTAGAATAGCCCACAAAACATTAAACAATTGTGAAAGCAATAACTCTTCTCGGCTCCACAGGCTCCATCGGCACTCAAACTCTGGATATTGTAGCTCAGTACCCCGAGCGATTTCGGATTGTCGGGTTAACCGCAGGACGAAATGTAACGTTGCTGGCACAGCAAATCCGCCAGTTTCGACCGGAAATTGTCGCGATTTGCGACGAAGATAAATTACAGGAATTGCAAGGGGCGATCGCAGATATCGACCCTCAACCTATTTTACTTGCGGGCGAGTCAGGCGTTGTCGAAGTTGCCAAATACGGCGACGCTCAAGCCGTCGTCACTGGCATAGTTGGCTGTGCTGGTTTGCTGTCAACAATTGCGGCAATTGAAGCAGGCAAAGATATCGCCTTAGCCAATAAAGAAACATTAATCGCAGGCGGCCCCGTTGTCAACCCCTTAATCGAAAAATACGGCGTTAAAATATTACCGGCAGACTCGGAACATTCGGCAATTTTTCAGTGTCTGCAAGGCTTACCTGCTGGAGGTTTGCGGCGAATTATTCTCACAGCTTCGGGCGGTTCTTTTCGAGATTTGCCGATCGACAAATTAGCAGAAGTAACAGTAGCAGATGCTTTGAAACATCCAAATTGGTCGATGGGGCAGAAAATCACGATTGATTCTGCTACTTTGATGAATAAAGGATTAGAAGTAATTGAGGCTCATTACTTGTTCGGAATGGATTATGACGATATTGATATTGTCATCCATCCCCAGAGCATAATTCACTCGTTAATTGAGCTGCAAGATACCTCTGTTTTGGCGCAGTTGGGCTGGCCGGATATGCGGTTGCCGCTGCTTTATGCTTTGTCTTGGCCGGATCGAATTCCTACAGATTGGCCGCGGCTGGATTTGGTAAAATCTGGGGATTTGACTTTCCGAGAACCAGACCACGAAAAGTATCCCTGTATGCAGTTGGCTTATGCGGCGGGACGTGCGGGCGGTTCGATGCCTGCGGTGCTGAATGCGGCAAACGAACAGGCAGTAGCGCTATTTTTGGAGGAAAAAATCCAGTTTTTGGATATTCCGAAATTGATTGAGAAGGTGTGCGATAAACATCAAATCGATAACTGTGAAAGTCCGGTTTTAGACGATATTTTGGCGGCGGATCGGTGGGCGCGACAGGAAGTTTTGGCAAAAAGTATGGAATTGGGCGATCGTATTCTTTCGGTTCGCTAATTGCAATCAGCAGACTTGCACTTACCCACAAGAGGGCCGGGAATTAATTCCCCGTCTCATAGCTAAATTTGGTTGCAATTGAGATATTGCACAATTTTCAATAAGGCTTTTATGAACGGGCAAGATGCCCGTTCCACAAAGAATGAATTTCTTGTGGAACAGGCATCTTGCCTGTTGCTGACAATGCTACAACATCTCAGTTGAAACCGACTGCCAAACCTTAATCGATATTCAGTCCTCTTTCAGAGGACTTTAGCTATTAGACAGGGGTTTTTAACCCCTGGCGGACTATGCCAAAAAGTGCAAAATATCAGTTAAAACCAAATCAAAGTTTTGCCATCTCATTCTTCAATCCCTTGATAAAATAGAGCTATGAGTCCCATCCCTAGAAGCAACCGATGCAAACTGAAACCAAATCAACAGTATTTGAACTGAATCAACTAATTGTCCCCCCCGGCAATAAAGTGCAGTTACAAAACGTTAGCTGGGAAATGTACGAATCTATCCTAGAAGAGTTAGGAGAAGGTTACGCCATTCGACTTACTTATTACAAAGAAACACTGGAAATTAGGATGCCGCTACCCAAACATGAAAAAGCTAAGTCATTGATTGGCGACTTCGTTAAGTTACTGCTGGAAGAACTTAATATTGATTGTGAAGTTTTAGGTTCCACTACCTTCAAAAGTAAAGAAATGCAGAGCGGCGTAGAACCTGACGATTGTTTCTACATTCAGAACCAAGCTGGTGTCAGAGGCAAAGATCGAATAGATTTAACAGTAGACCCGCCTCCCGATTTAGCGATCGAGATTGACAACTCTTCACAAACCGCTTTAAACAGCTATCAAGCTTTGAAAGTGCCGGAACTTTGGAGATATGACGGGCGAACCCTGAAAATCTATCTGCTTCAAGAGGGAAAATATACTGAGTCCGATACTAGCCCAAATTTCCCCGACTTTCCCATTATTGATGTAATTCCCGAATATGTCGATCGCGCTAACACCCAAGGCAGAAGCCCGACAATCAGAGCATTTCGAGCTTGGGCTAAAGAGCAACTACAAATCAAAGACTCCTAGGGGCTGGTTTTACTAATTTTTGACTTTCGCCGCCAAATCAGCCGCACTCATCTTTTCGTACATTTCAAAAGGTTGGTGAATCCAAGGATTATCGGTCAAATAATCTACATAATAATCCGGCTTTGCAACAGAACAAGCCTTGTACCAAAGCACAGCAGTCCGAATTTCCTGAATATCCTCTCCGTAGCGGTTCTTCAGCCAAGCGATACCTTGCTCCAAACTAATTCCCGAATCCACCAAATCGTCAACCAGGAGAATGCGACTGCCCAAATTATCGCCCACCATTGTCAAATCGCGGGCAAACTCGATCGCACCCCGGACTTTCCCCTCCGCCCCAGTGTATGACGAGGCCGCTAAAATCGCCAATGGTTTGTCGAAAATCCGCGACAGAGTATCGCCCACCCGCAGTCCTCCCCTCGCCAGACAGATAATGCGATCGAATTTCCACTGAGATCCATCAATTTTTACTGCCAAATCCTCAATTTTTCGATGGTACTCAGACCAAGAAATGTAAAGGTCGCTCATGCCTAATATTATTGAAATATCAAAGACATTATTAAATATTTTGGGGAAAATGACATGGATGCAGATGAACTTCTCAGACGGTATGCAGCCGGAGAACGGGTTTTTCACAAAGTAGACCTGGGCGGGGCCAATATGTCAAGGACAAATTTGCGCGATATTGACCTGAGTCAAGCTAGTTTAAAGGGTGCAAGTGCGATCGGTCTCATCCTCTACAGAGCCAATCTGTATCAAGCAGATATCAGCCAAGCCAACCTCTCCCAAGCCAACCTCATGTCCGCTAATTTCGGCGAATGCGAGGCGGTGGGAGCGAACTTGAGCGGAGCCATCTTGCGGAGTGTGGTGTTCAGCGGGGCCGATTTAACCGGGGCGAGTCTGAGAGGTGCAGACATGAGAGATGCAAACCTTCAGCGGGCAATTCTGATGCAAGTTTATGCAGTTAACGTTAACTTGCAAGGTGCCAACTTGACAGAAGTAAAACTTTGCGGAATCAACCTCAGCAAAGCAAATTTAACCGACGCCAACTTAACACAAGCTGACCTCAGCGATGCTAATCTAACTCAAGCAAATCTGAGTTGGGCAAATTTGACCGAAGCAAATCTGGAAAAAGCGGATTTGAAGGGAGCCGATTTGAGCGGAGCTAACTTGAGCTGTGCAAATCTCCATCTAGCAGATTTGAGCGGAGTTTCTCTCAAGGGAGCAAATCTCCGGGGAGCAAACTTGCATCAAGCTTCTTTGCGCGGGACAAATTTGAATGAGGCGAATCTGAGAGATGCTATGATGCCAGACGGCAAAATCTCTGAGTAAATAAGTTGGCAAAACAGAAGTTAAAACCGCAGGGTGCTTGTATGGCACCCTATATTCAGCGTAATTGCTAATTTTTTTCAGGGAATTTAATTCTGCCTTCAGGCGACAGTGTATTTCAAAGAGGAACGGCAAAATTCTTGGTGCCACAGTTTAATCTACAACTTTCAGCCAGCCCCGGCGAACGGCGTGGAGCAAGCGGTTGATGGCTGTCTGATCTTCTTCGGTAAGACAGTCATTTAACAGTGCTGTCTTGAGCTGTTCTCGGTGAGTGGGAGTCAGCAGACCGGAGTGATATACCTGAAAGACTAGCTCTGCAATCGTAAATTGAGGTAAAAACGTTTGGGTCATCATTGGTTTGTTTATTAAACTCACTTTTGACAGTATTGACTGATTTCCCCAATGTTTATGTGATTTAACTACGCAATTATATGTGATCGATTCGGTCTTAATTGGTGATTTGTGTCAGCCGGAGTTGGGGATCGGATGTTTTCTCGCTCGCCCTGCAACTCGAAACACAAACTCCGTCCCAATTTCTCGCTTTTGGCCACTCCCAAATCTATACTTGTTGTCAAGAAACTATGACAAATAAATTAATATTTATCTATTATGTAGATGATTAATGACGGCTAATTAATGACTGCTAACTAAATCGATCGATTTAATTAAGTCTAAAAGTTTTACGCTGTTGAGACATCTGCCTTTGGTTGCATTTACCGAATGTCTTGGCGTGGTTTTTTTTCCGTGGATATACTTAATAACTGCTGACTACAGGCTACTGACTGCTGACTGCTTCAGATTAAAAATCCCGGCTTCTTCAAGAAACCGGGTTCGATCGAAACGATCGCCCCACAATTTTTTGGTGAGAGGGTTAATGGAGCGACACACTCACGGAAATCTGATTGCTTGCGAAGCTTTACAGGAAAGAAAGTAGAAATACCGATCTCAACTTCCTGTCTGAGGGAACTAATCGGAAATCTCGATCCATCCGCGACGGATGGCGTGAAGGAGGCGGTTGACTGCATCTCGGTCATCTTCGCACAGAGCGCTTTGGCATAGTGCGCGCAGTCCGTGGCTTTGAGAGCGAGTCAGATTGCCTGAATGGGTGACTTGATAGAATAGTTCAGCGATCGGGCGATCGGATTTTAAAGTCACAACTTGCATAAAATCTCGTTGAAATCAACTACTCTAATATAGATTTTTTGAGAACAGAGTAGGGTGATTGCCGTCAGCTAAGCTGTGCGATCGTTTTTGGCCAAACTTGTGACCGAAGTCTGCGATTATACGTGACATAATCACAGAGAACGAGAGACCTCGATCGCATTTGCTGTAATTGCCGCGATCGCCTCAAACTTTTACGAAACCTGGAAAACACCTGAGCGCAAGACTTTGAGCGCCCCGCGCCGCTGTTGTACGGGTGTGTCCGATCGACGACATCGCACACTCTGGATTCGGAGACTTGTGAAGCTTTGGGTTCTCGACACTTGCACCCTCCGGGCCCAAAATTGCGATCGGCGACTTGCACCCTGAGATACAATAATGATAAATTGTTCAATCCCATCTAGAGGCAGGTCAGTAAAACAATGATAATTATAGGTTACTTTTCGATTGCCGCGATCGTTTTTCTTGTTTGGTTCAAAAGTTTTTGGAACGATACTGCGACCTCTAAAAAAGACTTAATTTCTTGGATAGCCTTAGTAATCGGCCCTCTGTTTTGGCCTGTTGTTCTGCCCCTATCCCTTTTGCAAATTACCAGCAAAAAGTCGGTTGTACAACCAGCTAACGGCGAGCAAAAACTATAATAAATTGTACAAGTAACTGACTCAAACACAGTCGCTTATCTCGTCATAAATTAATTATGGTGCATCTCGTGGCAGCGAGTAAATTATCTTTTTTTAGGGTAAAAAAGCAGCTACAAGGTAGAATCACATAAAAAATATGAATTCCCAAACAGTATTTTTTTACCGCAGTCACCTTCTACCTGCTGCTTTTTGACGCGTGCTTTTATTCGGTCACATCGTGATTTAAGGCTGCCACTAAGTCAAAAGTGTCAGACTCAAAATTGTCTGACAGCGACCCAAGTTTTTTTTTATCAAAAATTATCTGCCACTTCCAGCAAGATCCAACTTAATATGCAATGCAACACGGTATGTTGCTGGCAAAAGTATAACTTTAGACATATTTCAGTGTCCCGCTGACCAACTAAATAATTTTTATTACTTCCGACCGCTGCGCACCATTAATCGATTTTGGGAACATCCTTGCCGAGTGTTGAGGAACAGCTATACTCCATGCCCTGCAAGCTTTTCCGGCTCTATATTTTCAAATTGTAGCAGATATCACAGGCAATTGTAGAGTTCGATATAGCCACAATTGCCGAACTATTACCGCAGTTAGATAGACAATTAAACGCAGAGACTGCAATATGAAATAGGCAACAACAACTCTTTCAAATCTCCAGCAGAACTTGTTTTATGCGATCGGGCATCAGGATCGGGATTTTCAGGAACTTCTCAAAAAGAGTGCCGTCACTGTATCCAAATTTGCTATTTGCACAAAAAGTAGGAGTGAAAATGAACGAAATATCTGAGAAGCCAATTTATCGAATTCTTAATATAGTGTCGCTGCTAGCGCTGACATACTATGCAGCTACTTCTATCAATTACATTTTCCAGAGCGACGCTCACATTTACAGCTACGACAGCCACAGCAATTCCAACGGCTCAACAGCGCAAATAGAAGCACACCGCTCAGGGAAATAATACAGCTTGTCTATGAATGCCGAACTAAATTTGCGGGAAATGGCTAATTGTTAATGAGCCGCTCGAAGTTAACAATTAGCAATCAGATATTTTCTTAAAACTTAATATTGTTAAATTAAATTGTAAAATCTAATTATTATATAAAAACTTACGGAGGGTCGGGGCGCAGTGTTACTTTCAAGAGTCGCTGACCGCCGCTCAAAGATTTGTCTGTTTGACACTGTATGCCGAACCAACAGACAATTCAGATGCGCTGCAGCTTATTCTCAGCTTTGACAGAAGCGTCAGAACTCTAGCGGCCCATCCGAAATCTCAACTCAATAACACAATCCGTGCATTATCTAATTCTCTGGATATAGCAATCCTAAATCAGTCGCAAAATCGATTTAGACCAGAATCCTTGCAGTGAGCATCTTGCTCATGTATAATTTTGCAAATCATTTAGGATTGCTATAGATGCCGCTGAGGGCTGAAATGACGTATGTTTATCGACCTGGTTTTTTCGCTAAAATCATCCGTTGAGCGCGAGGGATATCGGTGGAAAAATCAAGCTTCGGAGCCTCAAGAGTGCGTCCGGAAATTTGTTGGGGTTGAGTAAAGGCGGCCGCTACAAGCGGTAAGGGTAGCGGCTTAAATCGCGATCGAGGGCTAGGTTTGATTGAAGGCTGCCCGCAGCGTGCGCGGGCAGCCTTTCAAAGCCTGCTAAAAAATTTTGATTCCTGGGGAACTATAGGCGGAACTCAAAAGTCTGGTCAATCAGAGTCTACTGAAAAATCGCAACTCAGTTCTAGCCCCATTGCGGGCGATCGAACTTCCGGGCGATCGACAGTTGCCAACGACTGGGGTGCAACTTCTCAATCTTGAGAGCATACTCCGATTAAAAATGGTTTATGTGTATTTCCCGGCTATTGTTTTAAAAATAACTAGCCGCACCCAGGCTCGGTATGGTAAACTCACAAACGTTTAACTGGAATATTTTCGTGTTAGAGGAGGGAGTGGTGGAGTCGAGAGTCCGGAGCAGGAAACAACCGATATTGGCTGCTGAACGAATTACAGGATTCAACTCGCGATCCCCGGCTCCCTGCGGACAATTTAAATTACATGACAGCTTATGGCAGCCGGGTCAATTAGGGTCTCAACCGATGTCCGGTTTCATTTATTGAATCCCTTTGGAGGGAAAAGTGTATTGTAGAAAAATGATTCATCTTTTAGGAGGAGTGTAAATGACACAGGTAACTAATCCAACACAACCAGCAGTTTCACTACCTGGAGGTGGCGGTGGCTCAAACGTTATCGGCATCCAAGGCGCTAACAGATTGAGTACAGGCAATGGCAACGATATCATCCTGACTTTTGGGGGCAATGATGTCATCGCCGGTGGCGGTGGCGATGACCTGATTTTTTCCGGGGCAGGCAATGACAGTGTTGGCGGCGGCGACGGCGACGACAGGATCGCTTCAGGCAAAGGCGACGATGTGGTCGCTGGCGGCAGCGGCAATGACTTTATCTCTGGCGGCAACGGCAATGACCTCCTCGACGGCGGTGATGGCAACGACACCGTATCCGGTGGCGCTGGCAACGACACCGTACTCGGTGGCGCTGGCAACGATATAGTCTATGGCGACCAAGGCAACGATATTGTCAGCGGCGGCGACGGTAACGATACTCTCTACGGCGGTAAAGGCAACGATACTGTCGATGGCGGCGCTGGCAATGACTTGATCTCTGGCGACAGAGGCAGCGATGTGCTGACCGGCGGTGCTGGCAGCGATACGTTCTACTTCGCGAGTGCTGGTGGCGGCGATTTCGGCGTAGACACGATCACTGACTTTACCCCAGGCGAAGATAAGATCAAGTTGAAGGCGACAGGCGGTGGTGTGTTCTCTGCTTTGGCCAGCAACGGCTTCGAGGCAAGCGAGTTTGTCGTCGTTTCTGGTTTCAACACCAGCAACCCAGGAGCAGCCACGGCGAACAAGTTGGTCTACGACCCAACAAGCGGTGCGTTGTACTTCAACGGCGGCAACGGAGTGCTAACTATTGCTCAGTTGCAGACTGGCCTGACGATTACCTCGAACAACTTCGAGTTGTTCTAAAACAACAGGCAGTTGTGGGGCAGCACCGGATAAGATTCGGGGCTGTTCTCACAAAGCCGATAGTTTTAAAGGATTTCAACCTCACTCTGCCACAAGCGGGGTGAGGTTGAAATATTCAATGCCGGAACTGATATCAAATCCGGTGGCTCGGAATTATGTAGTGCGAGCGTCCTCGCTCGCGACCTGGATCGCGAGCGAGGACGCTCGCACGCTACATCATCCAAATATATTATTCCGATGCAACCGGAAACGATATGAAGCAGGAACAGTTAAAAAAAAATCGATCGACAGTTATCGATCGAATTAATCGATCGCCCGATCGGGCAAAATATAAATACAAAGTTTTTAAATCATAATTTCTAGGTTTTACTGAAGCGGGGAAGAAACCGCAACTGCACCGCGAGCAATGAGCACTGAAGAATACATCCGGCAAGCCCAAATTTATTTGAACCGGGGGAAGTTAAATGAGGCGATCGAGTTTTGCAAAAAGGCGATCGAACTTCAACCGTTTTCGCCCTCGGCTTACACAACTTTAGGTGAAATTCTGGAAGCTCAAGGCGATCCGACGGCGGCAAGAGACGCTTTTGTGCAAGCTTTGGAGATTTCGCCGCAGTTTTTTCTGGCTCATGCTTATTTGGGTCAACTTTACAGCGACTATGCGTGGCTGGATGAGGCGGTTTTTCACTACCGGCAAGCTCTGGATTTGAAACCAGACTGGCCGGAACTTCATTATAACTTGGGAAATATTTTTCACAAGCAGGGTAATTTGTTGGGGGCGATCGGCTGTTACCGAAGTGCGATCGCCCAAAAACCGGATTATCTCGATGCTTTCTACAATCTGGCTGTGGTTTTAGATGAAAATAGTCAGCTCGAAGCGGCAATAGATACCTACCGACAGGCGATCGCTCTGAAGCCAGATTACGTGGAAGCTTACAGCAATCTGGGTGTGATTTTGCTCAAGGACGATCGGGCTGCTGAGGCGATCGAGGTTTACCAACGGGCGATCGAGATTAAGCCGGATTGGGCGACGCTGCACAATAATTTGGGTCAAGCGTTGCTCAACAAAAATCCCGATCGGGCGATCGCATCTTACCTCACAGCTATTGAGTTGGAGCCGGACATGGTTTTGGCTCACTACAATCTGGGGAAAGCGTGGCAATTGCAGGGGGAACATTCGGCTGCGGTTGCTTGTTTCGATCGCGCGATCGAGATCGATTCCGACTATATTTCGGGCTATACAGACGCCGGGTTTTCTTTGATGGTTTTGGGCAAAATTGCGGAAGCCATGCCTTATTTTGAGCGGGCAATAGCTCTGAAGCCTGATTTTGTTGAGGCTTACTGTTGTTTGGGAGACCGGCGCAGAGTTGCTGCTGTAGAAGATGATGAATTGTCAATGGCGATCGCTGCGTGCGATCGATTTCTCAAAGCATTAACTGGAAGGAAGAAGGAAGAAGGAAGAGGGAAGAAGGAAGAAAAAGAAACTATTCCCAATGCCCAATTCCCAATGCCCAATGCCCAATTTCCAATTGCTGAAATCTGCGATAATTTAGCCGAAATTTACTTGCATTTGGGAAATGCTTTAACAGAGTACGGCGGACACGAATCGGCCGCCGCTTATTATCAAAAAGCTTTGCAAATTCAGCCACAAAATGCAGAGATTTACTGGCGGGTGGGAAACTCCTTAGCCCAGCAACATCGGTTCACGGCAGCAATTGCAGTTTACCGCATGGTTTTGACGATTCAACCTGCTTTACCGCAGGTTTATTTTGAGTTGGCAAAACTGCTGGAAAAACAGGGGCGCTGGGAACGGGCGATCGATTATTATCAAAAGGTTTTAGAGTTGCAATTGCACGGGTATGGGGAGCAGAAAGAGTGGAAAAAACAGAGTTTTATCTCGCCAGATAGCAATTCTTTAAAACCTCCTCACGGTATTTATTTATCGAGTTGGGATTGGCTGGTTAATGCTAAGTTGGATGCGGACAATTATGTTGAAATAGTTTGGGAAGAGGCACCAGAAGCCTGTGCAGAAAATATTCAGAATTCCCAACTACCAATTGGTCATTCCCAATTGGCAAATTCCGATTGTGCAGGTTTAACTTGCGGGCTGTGTTTGCAGCGACTTTCTAAGTGGTTCGCTCCGGTGCATTTGGGTTGGGGAGTTTGCCGTTTGTCCAACTCGCAACCGCTACCTGTGGAGTCGCCCAAGACTTTTGTGGCACAGATTCCCAACGGGCGAGTTTGGATTGTGCCGCAGGAAAATTATTGGCTGATTTGCAAGGCGATCGCTGTAATTACTCCTGACAATTATTTGTTGGCTGATGTGTCAAGAGATTATCCGGGGTTTTTGCCTGGATGTGAAAAGCATGATGTTAGAAAACACAGCGTTTTCAAGTTAGAATCATTTCCCGGTTTAAAGCAAATTGACGGCAGCGTGGCGGTGCTTTCGGGTTTGTCGGGAAATGTCTATTTTCACTGGATGGTTGACGTTTTGCCGAGGATAGAATTGCTGCGGCACAGCGGGAGGGATTTGGCAGAGATTGATTGGTTTTTGGTTAACAGTTGTCAGCACCAATTTCAGCGGGAAACCCTAAGAATTCTGGGCATTCCCGAAGAGAAAGTCTTGGAGAGCGATCGCTTGCCTCACATTCAAGCAAGAGAGTTAATTGTGCCGTCTTTTGCGGGATATTTGGGCTGGCCTTCGGGGTGGGCGATGGATTTTTTGAGGCGCGAGTTTCTCAAGGGAATTATACCGATTTCGAGCTATCCAAAACGCATTTATATCAGCCGCAGCAAAGCGAGATACCGACGAGTTTTGAACGAGGAAGATGCGATCGAGGTTTTGGAGAAATCGGGCTTTGTTTCTATTTTACCTGAGTCGATGTCTTTGGCAGAGCAAATTGCTCATTTTTACCACGCTGAGGTGATAGTTACCGCCCACGGCAGCGGCTTGACAAATACGATTTTTTGCCGCCAGGGAACTAAAGTCATTGAGTTGGTGTCGCCTCACTATATCAGCCATTATTACTGGGGAATCAGTCAATATCTGAAGTTGGAACATTACTTTTTAGCTGGTGAGGCTTTTGAATGCTATCCTATTAGACAGTTGATGTATCAGAATTCGCTGACTGAGGATATTTTGGTGAACTTGAGTTCGCTGAAAAGGATGGTTGAGGTGGTGGGTTTGGGTTAGTTGATGTCTGGAGCAAGTTTAATTATGCCCTCGATTGAGAAGATGGAAAAGGCAGCGGTTGATTTGAGTCGGCAAGCAGAAGTTTATTTAGCCGAAGGAAAGTTAAATGAGGCAGTTGCTGCTTGCGAGTTAGCGTTGAAAATTGAACCGAATTTGGCCGCAGCTTGTCAGACGCTGGGAAAGGTGATGCAGGTTCGAGGTGAAATCGAGCAAGCTAAGCAGTGGTATGAAAGGGCGATCGATCGCAATCCAAATTTGCCGGAAGTTTATGCTAATCTCGGCAGTTTGTATTCTCAGGAGAAACAGTGGGAAAAGGCGATCGCCAATTGTGAAAAAGCGATCGCCCTAGCGCCGAATTTTGCTGCTGCTTACCGGCAGTTGGCGAGAGTTTGGACGCAGTTGGAGAAGCGAGAAGAGGCGGCAGACTGTTGGTATCAAGCTTTTAATATTGAGCCGAATTGGGCAACTGCTGAGGAGCACGTCACTCTGGGAAATAGTTTGGTTGAATTGGGAAAGTTCGATCGCGCTATGGAGTGTTATTCGCGGGCAATTCGATTAAACCCGAAGCTGGCAACAGCTTATCACAATTTGGGAGAAATGCTGGTTGGCCAGAAGCGGTGGGATGAGGCGATTGCCAATTACCGACAAGCCATTGCCATCAATCCAAATTCTTTTGAATCTTACCACAGTTTGGGTAAAACTTGGGCGGAGCAAGGAGAATGCGATCGGGCGATCGCCTGTTATAACAAAAGCGTCGAACTCAATCCAAATTATGCTCGTGCTTACCTTGGTTTGGGTAATGTTTTCGCGCAAAAGCGCGACTTTGATGCAGCAATTAAATGTTACCGTCAGACTCTTGAAATTAATAATAATTCCTATTGGGCACACAATTGTTTAGGGGACGCTTTTGCTCACAAAAAACTGTGGTCTGAAGCTATTAGTTGCTACCGCCAAGCCATTGAAATAAATCCAAATATTCCTTGGTTTTATGTGAATTTGGGAATTGCCTTAACCTGCGAAAAATCCTGGGATGAAGCTGTTAGCGCTTTCCTGCACGCGGTTCAGATTGAGCCAAATTTGACTGGAATTAATCAGAGGTTGGGATATGTTTTGCGGAAGCGCAGCGAATCGGGATTAGACAGCACAATCGCAACTTACTGTCAAGATATAGAGGTACTCGCCAGCGGGAAAATTTACCACAAATTGCTGGGAATTGAGTTAGATGGAGCGGAGTTTTATATAAATTTAGGCAATAGTTTAGCGAAACAGAAGCAGCTTGAAGGTGCGATCGTATTTTATAGTATGGCACTGCAAATTGAACCAAATGCTGCGGAAGTTGTCGCAAAACTTGCGGAAATTCGGGCGAAACAACACGAGTTATACGCACAAATTGCTGCTTACCGTCACCAAATAGAAATCGAGCCGGCCAATTCTAAGCCTTACAACGATTTAGGAAATATTTTACCCCAATTAGGGGAATTGGAAGAAGCAATAATTTGTCACCAAAAAGCGAGCGAATTGAGGGGTTGGCCTGAGTGTGCGGCGAAAGATTATCAATTTACCCAAGATTGGTTTACCCACAATATTCCTATTTGGCAACGGCATTTGCAGGAATTTACCGGAATTGCGGAATTTAAAGTGGTGGAAATCGGCAGTTTTCAGGGAATGTCGGCTTGCTGGCTGCTGGATAATGTTTTAACTCATCCGACGGCAAAGATTACTTGTATTGATTTGTATTTTCAACAACATTTTAAGGGCAATATTGTTAAAACTGGAGCAGCAGATCGGGTAATTGAATTAGAAGGTTACTCTCAAGATTTGTTAATTAACTTGGCTTCGGAATATTACGATGTTGCTTACATTGACGGCTGTCACAAACCCACGAGTGCTCTGCAAGATGCGATTTTATCTTGGAGGTTGGTGAAAGTTGGCGGACTGATGATTTTTGACGATTACGAGTTTACCTTTCCAGACAGCCCGGAGCAAGATACTAAAATCGGGATAGATGTTTTTTTGGAGATGTTTGGAAGTCAGTTAGAAGTAGTACACAAAGGCTATCAACTAATTGCCAAAAAAATCGGCAATCAAAGTTTGGGCGAAGAGCAAACTCTGTTGTCTCTGGGTTGGGAAAAGTTGGGGGAGGCTGCGGCAAATGCGGGTTATTTGGATGAGGCGATCGAACGCTATCAAACAGCTATTAAAATTAAGTCTGGAACCTATTCAACTTACCACAAGTTGGGTAAGACTCTGCAAGAGAAAGAACTGTTTGACGAAGCTCGGGCCGCTTACCAGCGGGCGATCGCACTAAACCCTAATTTTAGTTGGGCTTACCACTTTTTGGGGGAAACTTGGCAGGCGATTGAGGAACACGGCGAAGCCGCTGCTGCTTACCGCAAAGCTATTGAGTTCAATCCCGATTTTTGTTGGACTTACAACAATTTAGGTGATGTGCTGATGGAGCTTTCTGAGTGGGAGGAAGCTGCTGTTGCTTACCGCAAGTTAGTTGAACTAAATCCCGATTTTTGTTGGTCTTACGAGAGATTAGGTAAGGCTTTGGTTGCACTGGAAAATTGGGAGGACGCGGCGGCGGCTTACCGCAAAGCTATTGAATTAAATCCAGATGATTGTTGGCTGTACAATAGTTTGGGGGAAGTTCTGGAATTACAAGAAAATTGGCCCGAAGCAGCAGTTGCTTTTGGTCGTGCTGTTGAGCTAGAACCCGAGCATAGTTGGCTGTACAAAAAGTTGGGCGATGCACTGCGGAATCAAGGGGAATTGGAAAGGGCGATCGCCATTTACGAAAAAGGTATCAATCTCGATCCAAAATCCTGTTGGTGTTACGAAGGATTGGGTTTGAGTTTAATTGCAAAACAGCAGTGGGAACCTGCGATCGCTAATTTAGTTCAAGCACTGCAAATTAAACCCGATTTGTTTGAAGCTTACGATAAGATAGGTTATGCTTTGGAACAACAAGGAGAAGTCAATGAGAGCGATCGGGCAGAATGCAGCAATCAAATATTACCCTTAAGTATTCTCAAAAAATACTGTGGGTTTACAGAAGATTTGACCGCAGCAGAATCCAATCCGCACCTCACCTGCATTGACATCCATCCTGCGAGTGAAATCAATTTATCTAATTCCAAAACAATCGACAGCAGCCGCCGATTTTGGGAACATCAAAGTCATTCCAGAAAAGCTTTTGTTGCCGTATTGCCAAACGGACGAGCTTGGGCAGATGTTGTGACCACCGCCGTGATTACTTCAGACAATAAACTTGTTACTGATATTTCAATGGGTTGTGCTGAATTGGTAATCACTTCCGACAAATTGCCTCCCGCTGAACACGTCGATGGAAATGTGGCTTTTTTATCTGCTCGCTGGGGTGGAGCCGCTTATTTTCATTGGATGTTTGATGTGATTACCCGATTTGACCTTTTGCAGCGGAGCGGATTTATAGAAACTATAGATAAGTTTGTTGTCAATGCCTCGGATTCTTCCTATCAAGCAGAAACTTTAGAGGCTTTAGGAATTCCTCAAGATAAACTTTTAGAAAGTCGCTGCAATTTACACATTACAGCCGATAAATTAATAGTTCCGTCAATATCATATGACGGATCGGGAGCGGTTTCAAAATGGAAGTGTGAATATCTTAAACAAACATTTTTAAATGAACAACAGCCACTAAATACAGACTATTCAGAGCGAATTTATATCAGCCGCCAACAAGCATCCTATCGGCGAATCGTCAACGATGAAGAGGTAATTAAATACTTAGAAAAATTTGGGTTTCGCAGTGTAAAGTTGGAAACGATGTCGGTAGCGGAACAAGCAGCGTGTTTGGCTGCTGCTAAAGTGGTTGTCGCACCTCACGGAGGGGGGTTGACTAATCTAGTTTTTTGCAGTCCGGGAACTAAGGTAATTGAGGTTTTTTCTCCCCTTTACGTTCCGCATTGTTATTGGATGATTAGCAATTTGTGCGGTTTGGAACATTACTATTTAATTGGCGATTTGGTTGATGATGGAACTCCGACAAAACCCTTACATAAGAATATGCGGTTGGATTTGAACTCGCTGGAAAAATTAATGAGTATTGCAGGAGTTTTGCATGGATAATGACTACCACAATTTGGGTAATTCCCTGCAAGAAAGCGGTCGGTTTGATGAGGCTGTTGCTGCTTACAAAAAAGCTCTTGAATTAAATCCCAATTTTTCGTGGTCTTATCACAGTTTGGGCGATGTTTTGTTGAAACTTGAAAAATGGGAGGAAGCTGTCGCTGCTTACAAAAAAGCTGTTGAGTTAAATCCAGATTTTTCTTGGTCTTATCACAATCTGGGCGATGCTTTGCTGAAACTTCGGCGATGGGAAGAGGCTGCTGCTGCTTACCGCTGCGAGATTGCGCTCAATTCGGATTTTGCTTGGTCTTTTTGCAATTTAGGTGATGTTTTAACTCAACTCAAATATTGGGATGAAGCTATCGCGGCGTATTTAAAAGCTATTGAAATTGACGGAAATTTGCCGGGAATTTACGATAAGTTGGGATACGCTTTCGGACAAACAGAGTCTGATTTAAAGTTGGTGTTAGAACAAGGTCAATTGCAAATTACACCGGAAAATTGGGAGTTTTATTTACAGTTAGGAAAGAATTTAGCCAAGTACGATCGCCCAAAAAGCGCAATTATTATTTACCAAATGCTATTGACAAGTATGCCGAATTGTGCAGAAGTGTCAGTGGAATTAGAGGAGTTGTTGCACCAGCAAGAAAAGTGCGTTAGCGAAGCCCTCGAAGAGGATCGCGCATTAGCCTCATCTCGCGCAACTGTCGCCCAAAAACCAGATGATTGCTGGTCTTATTACAATTTAGGTGCTGTTCTGAGCCACCAAAAATATTGGGAGGAAGCGGCGGCGGCATTTTTTCAAGCAATTGAAATAAATCCAGATATTCCTTGGTGGTTTTATTACAATTTATGGGAAGTTTTTGTTAGGCAAAACAAGCTGGATGAAGTTGAGAACTTGTGCCGCGAAGTTGTCGCCGCTAAACCGGAGGCTTTTTGGCCTTATCTGAATTTGGGGGAAGCTTTGACGAGGCAAGGTAAAATTGCAGAGGCGATTGATTTTTATCGAACTGTCAGTTTCAAACAAAGTTTGGCATCTATTATCAGTAAGAGAACAGGCAAGATGCCTGTTCCACAAGCAGATACAGGCAAGATGCCTGTTCCACAAAATTGGAACTTAAAACCAGTCAAAGTTCCTAACTTTATAATTATTGGTTGTCAGCGGTGCGGGACGACTTCTCTGTACACTTATTTAGCCCAACACCCGCAAATTTTGACTCCGATTAAAAAGGAGATGGATTTTTTCTCGTGGCACTTTTACAGGGGGATTGATTGGTATTTGGCTCATTTTCCGCCAATGCCCGCCGGGGAGCAATTTTTGACTGGTGAAGCAAGTCCGAGCTATTTTGACTGCCGGGAAGCGCCGGAACGTCTCTACAGCGCGTTTCCAGAGGCTAAACTCGTTGTGCTGTTGCGAAATCCGGTCGATCGGGCGATTTCTCAATTTTACCGCTTGACTGACTTAAATTGGGAAGCGCGATCGCTCGATCGAACAATTAGCGATGAAATTGAACGATTGGATCGAAATCCAGAATACATCATCGGCGAGGAACCGGGGAATTATTTAGCTCGCGGCAGGTATATAGAGTTTATTAAAAACTGGCTGGCTTTCTTTCCTAGAGAACAATTGTTAATTTTGAAAAGTGAAGATTTTTATGCTGGTGCAGCGGGGACTGTCAAACAAGTTTTAGAATTCTTAGATTTGCCGGAATATCAATTGCCCGATTATCAAAATGCTAATCCCGGTTCTTACCAGCCGGTCGATCGATCGGTTCGCGATGAGTTGAGGGATTATTTTCGACCTTACAATCAGCAGCTAGAGGAGTATTTAGGCCGAAAACTTGATTGGTAATTGGGCATTCGGCATTGGGCATTGTTAGCTGTTGACGGTTGACTGGAAAGCTGGAAAGCTCACCACAGTCAACCGTCAACTGACAACTGACAACCGTCAACTGACAACTGACAACCGTCAACTGACAACTGACAACCGTCAACTGACAACTGACTAAAAAAACCCGCCTCCCCTTGACAAGTCATACTCGTTATGAGTACGGTTAGAGAAGCAAAGGAATTTAACCCAAGTACCCAAGGATTCAAAATCATGCTGACGAACCAAGAAGGTCAAAGAGTACCCAAAGTCACCTTTCGCACTCGCAAAGACAACGAGTGGGTCGATGTCACCACCGATGATATATTTGCAGGCAAAACCGTAGCAGTGTTCTCGCTGCCGGGAGCTTTTACTCCCACTTGTTCGTCAACGCACCTCCCCGGTTACAACGAATGTGCCAAAGTTTTCAAAGAAAATGGTGTAGATGAAATCGTTTGTATTTCCGTCAACGACGCTTTTGTGATGAACGAATGGGCAAAAGACCAAGAATCAGACAATGTGACGTTAATTCCCGACGGTAACGGCGAATTTACTGAAGGCATGGGAATGCTGGTAGACAAAACAGATTTAGGCTTTGGCAAGCGGTCTTGGCGTTATTCGATGCTGGTAAAAGATGGCTTGGTTGACAAAATGTTTATTGAGCCTGATGAACCGGGAGACCCTTTCAAAGTGTCCGATGCCGAGACGATGCTCAACTACATCAACTCCGCAGCAGCCAAGCCGAAGGTCGTTTCGCTGTTTACAAAAATGGGCTGTCCCTTCTGCGCTAAGGCTAAGGCGCTGCTGAGTAAAAATGGCTTGGATTATGAAGAAATCGTCTTGGGCCGGGATGTCACAACCCGATCGCTCCGGGCTGTGACTGGGGCTACAACTGTGCCGCAAGTATTTATCGACGGCAAGCTGATCGGCGGTTCCGAAGACCTAGAGTCTTATTTGGCAGTTGCTTAGTTAAACAAAAATACTTAACCTGCGGGTGCGCAGTGCACGCCTTACTCGTTGTATGGTGCACACTGTGCGCCTTTGGCGTATTTGGCGGTATTTAGCCCGATCGAGCTTTCGGGTCAAAAGTTCGATCGGTATATCGATCCATTCTCGTGCAACAATTACTGGGGAAGTAATACTAAAAACGCAAGAAATGGGAGTGAACGATCGTGGATTTGAGTTTAGTAGCGTCAAATATCTTAAATCCCCCAATATTGGCTTTTTTCATGGGAATGCTGGCAATTTTTCTCAAATCTGATTTAGAAATTCCAGCGCCCATCCCCAAACTGTTTTCGCTGTATCTGCTGTTCGCGATCGGATTTAAAGGCGGCGTCGAACTGTCCAGAAGCGGAATTGACCAGCAAGTCGCCCTGACAATTTTGGCAGCGATGCTGATGTCAATGCTAGTACCAATTTATACTTTTTTCATACTGAGGCTCAAACTCGACTCCTACAATGCTGCGGCGATCGCAGCCACCTACGGTTCCATCAGCGCCGTCACATTTATTACCGCAACATCTTTCCTCACAGCACAGGGGATCGACTTTGACGGTTACATGGTAGCTGCGCTAGCATTAATGGAATCCCCAGCAATTATAGTAGGTCTCATTCTAGTTAGTGTATTTGGCGGGGAAGAAGGAAAACGCGAAATAGTTTGGCCAGAAGTGTTGCAAGAAGCATTCCTAAACAGTTCAGTTTTTCTGCTGATTGGCAGCCTAATTATGGGCATAATGACAGGAGAACACGGTTGGGAAGTTATGAGTCCGTTTACTCAAGACTTATTTTACGGAGTTTTGACTTTTTTCTTGCTAGACATGGGGCTGGTTGCTGCTAGCAGAATTAAAGATTTGCAAGAGGCAGGAGTTTTTCTGATCGGCTTTGCAATCCTAATTCCCATAGTCAACGCAGTAATTGCTTTGCTAATAGCGAAATTAATCGGAATGCCGCAGGGAGACACTTTGCTGTTTGCCGTATTGTGCGCGAGTGCTTCTTATATAGCAGTACCAGCAGCCATGCGCCTAACTGTTCCCGAAGCGAACCCAAGTCTTTACATTTCAACTGCCTTAGCAGTGACGTTTCCATTTAATATCATTGTAGGCATTCCCCTGTATCTATACGGAATCAATATGTTTTGGAGGTGAGATAATGGAGTCAGTCAAAAGAGTAGAAATCATAGCCCACTCGGTGGAACTCGGCAAGATTTTAGACGGTTTAGACAAAGCTGGCGTACCCGGTTATTCGGTGATTCGTGATGTCGCTGGAAAAAGCATCAGGGATCACGTTTCCCGCGGTTCATCAATGACGGCGTTGGATAACATTTATGTGCTTGCTTTTTGTACCCCCGAGCAAGTGTCAGCAGTTGCAGAAAACATTAGACCAGTTCTCAATAAGTTTGGCGGGTCATGTTTTATTTCAGATGCGGTGGAATTGCTAATTACTAGGTGCGTCGGGTAGTCATTAGTTATTGGTGATTGTACCAATTAGGGAAAGTAGAGCTACATATAGATTGTACGACATATGTTTAGGGACACGGCAATGCCGTGTCCTTGCGCGTATCTGCGACTTTAATCCTAGGATTCGGGCCTCAACAGCCACAACTCGTGAGAATGCCAATCCGTTTTGGCTTTTGCAGAAGTTTTTTATTATTACTTTAGCCTGATTTTAAAAAGGCGATTTTGAAAATAATTTCTGTCTATTATAGCACTTTTACAATTTTACAATCATCAGCCATTAGCCAGCCGTCATTTCAGAATTAATTGCCCTTCGCCGCAGAATTCAGAATTCTTAAGATATAGAAAAGAATCAGTTGCCAAAATCAGTTAGCGTGGTAAATTCTAAGCCACAACAGGCGATCCTCTTCGAGGGCTTCGCTAACGCCCGAATCGAGTAGCGATATTTTCAATAGGAGTTTAAACATGGCTGCATTAAAAGTCGGCATCAACGGATTTGGTCGCATCGGACGGCTAGTCATGCGTGCCGGCATCAAAAACCCGAACATCGAATTTGTCGGCATTAACGACTTAGTTTCGCCAGAAAACCTGGCTTATCTTTTCAAATACGACTCCACCCACGGCATTTACGACGGCGAAGTTGAAAGCAAACCAAACGGGATTGTCGTTGACGGAAATTTTATCCCCTGCACATCGATTAGAAATCCTGCCGAATTGCCGTGGGGTAAATCCGGCGCTGATTATGTTGTAGAATCTACCGGATTGTTTACGGATTTTGAAGGCGCATCAAAACACTTGACGGCGGGAGCAAAACGAGTAATACTTTCAGCACCGACAAAAGACCCGGAAAAAGTTGCAACATATCTAGTAGGCGTCAACCACCACAAATTTGACCCGACCAAAGATACTGTTGTTTCTAATGCTAGCTGTACGACGAATTGTTTAGCACCAATTGCCAAAGTTATCAACGATAATTTCGGTTTGGAAGAAGGTTTAATGACGACAGTTCACGCGATGACAGCTACTCAACCAACTGTAGACGGCCCCAGCCAAAAAGATTGGCGGGGAGGACGCGGTGCGGCTCAAAATATTATTCCATCTTCGACCGGTGCGGCGAAAGCTGTTACTTTGGTACTGCCGGAATTGAAAGGAAAATTGACTGGAATGGCTTTGCGCGTGCCAACTCCCGACGTGTCTGTAGTTGACCTTACTTTCAAAACGGGGAAGGAAACTAGCTACAAAGAAATTTGCGAGGCAATGAAAAAAGCCTCGGAGGGCGAACTCAAAGGCATTCTCGGATATACTGAAGATGCGGTGGTTTCTACAGATTTTAAGGGCGACGCGCGATCGAGCATTTTCGATGCAGGTGCGGGAATTGAACTGAATTCTAAGTTTTTTAAAGTTGTTTCCTGGTACGACAACGAGTGGGGTTATTCTAGCCGCGTGATTGATTTGATGCTGTCGATGGCCGAGAAAGACGGAATTTTGAATAATTAATTTTTTGGGGTGTGGCATTTTGGGCGGGCTCGCGTGCCCACCCCACAAACAAATTCTTAGGATTTTTTGTGGAACGGGCATCTTGCCCGTTCCTGATAATGTTACCTAATGTGAGTTAAACTTTTTTTGTTTCCGATTCGATCGCGCTCATGTCTGAATTGCCACCGCTGAATAACGAAACTATTTGGGCTATCCTCAACGAAGAGATAGACGATGCTGCCGTCAACCGATTAGTTTGGCAGTATCTGGGCTACCGCTGCGATGCCGAGACAGGTAAGTGGAACACTGCTGATGTTGCACCAGAGTGGCGTCTAGAGTACCCGGAACCCCCGGATTTTATTGATTCTAGACCCGCGACGGTGAAATTGACTCGATCGACCCCTCCAGAAAACAAGCAGTTGCTGAAGGAAAAATTGGGCTTTCAAGGCTATAAAATTGGGGAATTCGGGCCGAGACAGACTCGCAGGGCGACGATGGCTAATTGGTTGATGGGTTTTATGGAAGTTGAAAGCTAAAATCTCAAATCTCAAATTGACTGACATCTGGCTGTTGTTTGAACTATAGGAAATATGCTGAGAACCCCGACCTTTCAAGGCCCGGATGAAAGCTAGCAGCAGCTTTCAAGCTGCCAGTCACTCAATAAGTTCTTATTGTTTCAGGGTATCTACAAAATGCTATAATGTTTTGTAGAGTAATCTAAAAGCCATGTTAAATCTCAGCTACGAGTACAAACTGAAGCCGACAAACGAGCAGATTTTGGAAATCGAACGAACTCTAGTGATTTGTCGCAAGGTTTGGAACTACGCATTGAGAGAGCGGAAAGACTGGATTAACTCTCGTAAATGCCCGATTAATGCTTGCTCTACGTTGAGCGAGTACATTATTCCGGCTGATACTCCTTACCCAAATTATTATGTTCAGGCAACGGGGCTAACCAAAGCCAAAGAGTTGTTTCCCGAACTTAAAACGGTTAACGCTCAAATGCTTCAACAGGTATTAAGAAAGCTGGAAACAGCTTTCTTAGATATGAAGCGAAAGGGAATGGGATTCCCGAGATTTAAGAATAAATACCGAATGCGGTCGTTTGTATTCCCCCAAATGCTGAAAAATTGCATCCAAGGTAATAGTATCAAACTGCCACAGTTAGGCGTTGTTGAGTTCATTAAATCTAGAGAGATTCCTAATGGGTTTGCAGTCAAGCAAGCTCGAATCGTGCAGAAGGCTAGTGGATATTTCGTCATACTTTCATTAGAGTGTGGTGTTAACGTTCCTCAACCTGTTGGGAATGGATTCCCAGTTGGCATAGATCTAGGTTTAGACCAATTTCTAGCAACTTCTGAGGGGAAACTAATCAAACGTCCTAAGTTCTTAGCAGTCGAACACCGCAAGCTTAAATTGCTGCAACGTCGGCTCAAGAGCAAGAAGAAAGGATCTAGCAACCGTCATAAGTTGAATCTAAAAATTGCTAGGCTGCATCAGCGTGTGACCGATACCAGGAAGGATTGGCAGTTCAAATTAGCTCATGACCTAGCTAAAGATGCGGGAATGGTATTTGTTGAAGATATCGATTTTCGAGTCTGGGCTAAAGGAATGTTTTGCAAACATACTTTAGATGCTGGTTTTGGACAATTCATTTCGATTCTGTCGTGGGTATGCTGGAAACAAGGCGTGTATTTTGAGAAGGTAAACAAAGATTACACTTCTCAAGTGTGTCCAAATTGTGATAGTCATACTGGCAAGAAAGCTCTTGATAACCGAGTGCATAATTGCCCTGAGTGTGGGTATACAACACATAGGGATGTAGCAGCGGCTCAAGTTATCCGTAATCGCGGACTATCCGCCGAGGGACGCTCGGTTGATATAAAAGAAATTGCCTGTGGAGGCGGTCTGACGGGGACTGGAAACAGTCTAGTTAAGAGCCTAAGAGACAGGAAGAAAAAAGCATGAAGGCACGGCTTTAGCCGTGCCTTCATGCAACCTTTGAGAATCCCCGTCGATTCATCGCGGGGAGTACGTCAATCTAGGAACAAAACAACTGTGAGGAAAGCTTTATGAAAACAACCACCATATCTCGCTTAACCAGCATTTCCCTCGCTGCGCTAATGCTAGCAGGCGTTTGTGTAAGTGCGATCGCCACACCAGCCACCACCCAACCCGCAACCCAACTCGCCCAAGCTACTGCCAAAAAGCGCCTCGTCGTCATGGACTTCGACTACGGCACCACCAACAGCTATTACACTTCCTACAGGGGAGTCGGCGCCGCCAAAGGCATCAGCGAACTGCTAATCAACGAACTCGTCAACAATGGTACTTATACAGTAGTCGATCGTAGCAAACTCGAACAAGTGCTCAAACAGCAAAATCGCAGCGGTACGATGGATGCCGGCACAGCAGCAGAAATTGGCAAACAATTAGGAGTTGACGCCGTACTCATCGGCACCATTACCCGGTTTAATATCGACAAACAATCCGGCGGCGGCAGTTTTATGGGAATCGGCGGCGGTTCCCAAAAAACCAAAGCTACCGTTCAAATAGACGTGCGGTTAATCGGTACAGCTTCAGGAGATATTCTTGCGACTGCCAAAGCAGTAGGAGAAGCGGATCAAAGCGATTCTAATATTTCCGTTAGGGGTCTTGGCGGTAATTCCGGCAGTAGCAATGAAGATTCACTTTTGAGCTCGGCAGTTGATAAAGCCGTATCCCAAATGGTGACTAAACTTGCAGAAGTATCTAAGAAATTAGGTTAGAAATTTTGAAACCTTTTTAGATTTTAGATTGTGAATTATTAAATCTAAAATCTAAAATCTAAAATTAGGTCAGCTATTTTGCGGGCGATTGTACCAGTTAATCTTAGTTTTGTTTAGGAATCAGCATTTTTCGTTCAACTAAACTCGCTCAAATCTGCTCAACATACTCAAGCATTAACAGTTTAATTAGCATTGGGATTTGAGTCAGAACCAACAACGCATTTTCCCTGTTGATTCGGGTTGGGAGTTGGGTTCGACGCTACCTTAGAAACGGCATCTTTTTCTTGAATCCATCCGATTTCTCCCGCTTGCAGGTTGGCGATTTCTACTGCATCAACAGTTGGCTTAACTGCGGGGGAAATCGAGGGAGTGGGAGTTGCCACAGCAGGAGATGGATTCAGTGCAGGTTTTGAAACAGTAGAAAAATCTTTATTTGACTTGGGTTTGGAAGAGTTCGACTGCACTATTTCAGGAATCGAACAAACTTTCACTTCCAGCCAATTGCCTTGAGGCGTAAGCTGTTTGTTTGTCACCTGCAAAATGCTACCTGCCGGGACTGTTCCTTTGACAGTCAACTCACCAATTGCGACTCGCAAATCCAAGCGATCGCCCTCTTTTCCCTGTTCCCCCGCCGCAGAACTTTTAATCTCTATAAACGAGCCTGTTTCTAAAGATTTTACCGGAGAAGGTACAGATTCAACTGTTTTCTCCGGCCTGCTTCCAGCATTAATTAAACCGCGTTTCCCGAAAATCGACTCCCCGGCAGTATCGATCGCCCGACCTACCGGAGGGATGAAAAAATAAGCAAATACACCCCCCAAACCTAATAAAAATACAATTTTCAGCAGCAGCGAAAATAGGCTTTTGCCTTTGTCCGGTGGCTGTACAAACTGCGTTTTGCCTTGAAAATCAGCATCGCCAAGGGCTGTGCTATCGGTCAAATCGGTTGGCGTATCCTCGCTGTCGGCAATTAGTTCGATCGGCGGCACATCTAAAGGTGCGACAGACAATTCTGTAAAAGTATTGCCGTCTTCCCTCAAATGTGCTTGACAGTGAATTAAAGCAACAGTGACATTATCGTGACCGTTTCTAGTATTAGCAATCTCGATCAGCCGATCGCGCGCCTTCCCCACATTAATGCTACCGTCGAGAATTGGCAAAATCTCCGCTTCCCAACATTCCTCAACCCGGTCTTTATCGCTCAAACCGTCGGAACACAGCAGCAAAACGCAATCCTCATCCACCGCAAAACGCTGCACGGTCGGGTGCAGAGTGTTGGAGGAAGTAATGCCCAAAGCTTGAATCAGAGCTCCGGCGGCCACTTGTTCCAAAGCATCCCGGTAGAGGGAGTAGCCCAAACGCACCTCGCGGCAAGCCACATCATCGTCGAGAGTAACTTGATAGCAACCGGTGCGGGTAATCCAGTAAGCCCGACTGTCTCCGACGTGGGCGACGTATAGTTCGTGTATGTGGGCTAAAGCCATAACTAGCGTAGTTCCCATCCGCTGGCGGCCTTGGCGGTGTTCGCTGTCGTTGCGACCGGCTATTTTGTCGTTAGCAGCACAAGCGGCCCGTTCCAGCTTGGAAGTCAGGCTCAGCGGGTCCCAATTAGCTTGATGCAGGGGCATTTGCTGCAACTTGTCGCGCAGCACAGCAATCGCTTCTTCCGAAGCGACTTCGCCCCCGTCTTGTCCGCCGATACCGTCGCAGACGATCGCGCAAGCGGACGAGCCCGGGTTTCCTGCGAACACCGTACCGCTGGGCGGATAGCAAGCATCTTCGTTGTGAGCCCGCGCTCGGCCCACATCCGTGCCCGTGGCAATCTCAACGTGACGATCGTACGATCTGCCGCATTTTGCCAGAGCTTTATCCAACTGGCCCATCAGTTGTTCGCCGTTGCGCACTTGACCGGCCACCATTTGCTGGCAAAGTTGCCTCAAAAAATTGGCAATCGCCGGGTGAGCATCTTCGAGCCACTGCTGCCACAATTTGCCCAACTGCGACAAATTAGGCGGTTTGCGATCGGGCTGCAATTCCAGAAACCGCACCAATTGCCCTTCCACCCGCAGCAGTTCTGGAGTCAGCAGCGTCGAAGCCACGCCCTGAGCGATACACGGCTGCCACAACTTGGCAATTTGCCACAGCCAATTGAGCTGGCGCATCGCGGCGGCTCCTTTCCAGGAGTCGGCCAATTCCGGCATTAAAGATTCCGTCACCCTCAAAATCGGCCCGTTTTCCAGCAGCCAGATATCTCCCGAGAGCTTGCTCGTCTGCGAGGATACCAGCCCGTATACTTGAGGTACGTGCAACTGATAGGCAAACAGTCTCAAATAAGGAGTGACAACACTCGGAATCTCTTCAGGCAGTTCCGGCAACTGTTCGGGTTGAGTATCGACAAGAAGTCGATCGCGCTTGACCAAGTAGCGACCCGCGATCAGATCGCCCGGCCTACACCCTTTGATCCCTTCACCTAAAGCCCATAAGTAGTGTTTTGCCACAGAGTTTTGCATAAGGGTTCCTGACGCCTTTGGGCCCAGTGCTGATCTGAACTATTTTAGCGCTTGAACCTCGACGGGTTGATACGTGGCGATGATTTTACACCCCGCTTTCTCAGCAGACGGGGATGCTTAAGACTTCGCAGTCCTAATATCCTAATTTTTCAGGTTCCCAGGCTCACCACGTTTGCACTTTTATGTGCGCTGCGAGCTCTCCTGACAATGTTTTAGGCGTGACTTCCCCCCAGTCTAGGGGTAGGTTTTAAAGTCTTGTACTGACACGAATAGTCTACCATTTTGTTGACCCCCGGATAAATCTTGCTATCAGTTGTCAGGGTTCGACGCTGGCGCGACACCGCAGTCAAGGGCTTGAGGGCACGCTGTTTTCAGCATATTCCCGATCGTGCCAATTTCCGAATAAATCGCGGCAGTCAACGGAATTGAGGTTTTAGACTGATTGTAATGGTACGATCTAGATACGCAGAAATCACCTGAGCCGACAGGTATAAATATCAATTCTCGGTTTTCTCGCGAAGGGCGATCCGTGCCTCGCGCCTGAGCTTGGCAAGTAAAGTTAATTTAACTTTACCCAAAGACGGATACAAGCCCCCAGATTCATCTGTGGAGTCAATTCTAAAATCTAAAATCTAAAATCTAAAATCGACTGACGGATACAAGCCCCCGACAGGAGTCGTGGAGAGCAAAAAAAATTAGATATTAGTTCAAGCCCCCAGATTCATCTGTGGAGTCAATCTAAAATCTAAAATCTAAAATCGACTGACCGGACTCTGCAAGCTGTTGAGTTATTAACCATGCCCCCACATGAGTCAAGCGCCTTTCGCCATAATTTGCCCGATCCCAAGCTGCTGCGGGCAGTTGAGGTTGACGAAATGCTGACTAAGATTCAGCATTCTCACGGTTTTTATTACAAAGTGATGAATATTGAGGTTTGGGCGCTGGTGGAAACATTGGATAGTCTGTTTCCCGGCGCTTGGGGTCAGTTTATGACTAACCGCCAAGTTGCGGTAAAACAGTTTTTGGAGCGCGATCGTACTCCCAATTGGGCAGTTGCTCCCAAGGATGCCGGGAAAGACGCAGAAACTATCGGCAGTGAAGAAGAATGAAGGAAGAAGGAAGAAGGAAGATTTTCCCACTCTCCCACTCTCCCTCGGACACTCTATCGAAACCAAGCAATTTATTTGTCTAGCAGCTTACAGGTGAATTTTCGCGTCAACTCGGGGCAATCCCATGCTGTAGTTGACAGCGCGGCTGTTGAGGTTGTAGCTGATTTCGCCTTTTTGTAGGAGCGATCGTACCAAGTGTTCCAACTCCGAACCGATGCGGCGGAGGTTGTACTCGGTCAAATCTTCGCCCTCGTAAGCATCTACGAGTTGGTCGAATTTGGCATATACCTGTTTGACTGACTCGTCGTTCCAGTTTAGTTCGCTATCTGGGTCAATGTCGATCGTCAAAAGGTCGTTGCTGGGGACGAGTTCGTTGTCTTCGAGGATAGCGGTGTATATGCGAATATGGCGGGTTGTTGACTTGAGCTGCATGAGTTCTTATGTGTAAAGATTTTTTGCTGAGTTTATTGTAATGGCTGGGAGATGCGCGGGGAGGGCGGGCGATCGTCAATTTCTCGGAATCCCGAAATATTTTAGTTGTTCGGCAGTCCAATTTTTGTAATATTCAGTTTTCTCTAAAGCATCGGAAGCTGGCTTCAGCTTAGAATTTACTTGAACGGTGAAGCCCGGATACGGCATCCTCCTAGTACGAAGCCCGTCAATATTAAAATCTTCCTCTGGATGAGTGTGAAAAGCCAGCAAGCCCAACTCTGAAATCCGATTATTCAATTTGTCTATCAATTCTTTAGTTTGTGGCGCAGTAATTGCAGTTTTATCGGGATTAATTACTACCATTATTTCAAATTCCGAATTGTAAAATTCATAAATCGATTTCATTATTGCAGAATCGCGATCGAACTCAGTCAGCGCTGAAAACCGCTCAATTTTGAATAAAATTTGATTAGCCAAGCGTGCTTTTTTAGTGAAGGGACAAATCGGTAAATCGCTGAAAACTGGATGCGGTAACTCGACAAACTCCGTCATCCATCTGAGGGTAGATTCTATAATTTCCGTGTCAGATTCATTCATCGAAAATCTATGTATTTGACATTTCACACTCATCATACTCTATTTGTAGGCTCGGCATTGCCAGTAGGCGGTTAAAACCGCTACTACACAAACAAAGTCCGCCTACGCGGACTAAAGAATAAAGCAGGATTTGGTATGAGTTATTCAGTCCTTTTTAGATGAATTGAGCTATGAGGCAGGGGTTGAAACCCCTGCCGGACTTCGGGAAAGAGCGTGGAAAATTGACACCAATACATTGCCCACCTGGCTCTTTAATATTTGCGATCGAATTTATTCGTGAATTGTGCCATCTGGCATAATTGCACCTGCGAGTTTGGCCTTTTCCAGATTGACCACCCCACTTATGTTCGCTCCCTTTAGGTTGGCTTTTTCTAGGTTTGTATTATCCAAATCTGCCCCGCGCAAGTCTGCCGAAGTTAAGTTGGCTCCAGTAAAATTACCATAACGAAGGTTAGCCCCACAGAGATTTCCTTCAGTTAATATTGCTCCGCTGACATTACATTGAAGAGTTCCACTAACCAGATTAACTTTGCTCAGATTAGCACCACTAAAATTTGCCCCACTTGTTTCTGTATTTTTCAGATTCGCTCCACTCAAGTCTGCGGCAGTTAAGTTAGCACCTGATAAGTTTGCCTGCATCAGGTTGGCTCCTATCAGGTTTGCAGCCGTTAAGTTGGCACCACCCAAATCTGCTTCGCTTAAGTTGGTTTTATTCAAATTAGTTTGCAGGAGTTTTGCTCTCTGCAAAGTTGCCTTAGTTAGATTTGCACCACTCAAGTTAGCTTCACTCAAGTTAACTCCGCTCAAGTTACGACGAGCTAGGTTTGTTTCTTTCAGTGAAACATTAGGAGCAATTAAGTAAGCACCTGCTTTAACAGGGTCAAAGCCTCTAGGGAAGACAGTCTGTGCGTTGTAAAGTGCTTGTTGAAGTTTTGATCCTTCAAGGTTTGCCCCTTCAAGGTTTGCCATTAATAGGTTAGTATCACTTAAGTTTGCATTACTCAAATCAGCCTTCATCAATTTTGATTCCCTCAAATTCAACCCTGTTAAGTTTGCTTTACTGAGGTTTGCTCTGCTGAAGTTTGTCTTCGAGAACAAATGAACACTGCTGAGATCTACCCCACTCAAATTAGCTTCACTTAGGTTTGATCCTTGCAGATTTACTTCACTTAAATTTGCATTTATGAATTTTGCTTTCCCTAAGTTTGCTGAGCTGAGATTGGCTGTGTGAAGGTTTGCATGACATAAATTTGCCTCACTGAGGTTAGCGCTTGATAAGTTTGCTTCAGAGAGTTCTGCACCGCTGAGATTAGCACTACTCAAGTTAACCTGACTCAGGGATTTCCCGCTCAGATTTACTCCAGCTAGATTAACTCCCGTAAAATCTCGTTCTCCCTGATTATACAGTTGTAAAAATTCCTCAGCACTGATAACGGGTTTCAGATTTTCTAGTGCAGAATCATCTATTTTTTCCTCTTCCTGAGATTCCACAGTATCCGCATTTACAGGAGTAGCAGCCGGCTGTTCTACCCCTTCGCTAGATGCTGGAATTGGTGTCTCCTCGATCGCCTCTTCGCGCAATAACCGATCCACCCGATCGCTAAACTGTCTCAAAACCTCAGCATCATCAACCTTCTCACTAGCATTCGCGCTTTTCTCAACCGCATTTTCAACATAATACTTATCTACAAAACTTTGCAACCCAGCATTATATCCCTGTCCTACCGGCTGAAACCTCCATTCGCCATTTTTTTTGTACAAACGTCCAAATTCTAAAGCCGTTTCTTGGGAAAATATCTGATTTAAATTGTACCGAACCAATTCGCTAAGATTCTCTGAATTGTAAAGCCGGATAAAAGCATTTGTAACTTGACTAAAACTTTGATTCTTTTGCTGTCCATCGTGAATAGTCACAACAAACACAATTTCCTGAATCGCCGAATTGATTTTACTCAAATCCAGATAAACCGTCTCATCATCTCCCTCAATTTGTCCATTCCTGCTGTCTCCTGAATGCCGCACCGAACCGTCGGGGGAGGTCAGATTGTTGTAAAATACAAAATACTTTTCATCGGGAATGCGACCGTCCGCCGCTAACATAAAAACTGATGCGTCAATGTCGCAGTTTTGTGCTGTCTGGCTGACTTGCCAACCGAGGGCGATCGCAATTTTACTCAAATTAGGAGTTTCTTTAGAAAGATTGAACCTTTCACCCTTAGTTAATTCGATACTCATGTGCGATAATTCCCTTACCTCAGAAATGGTATTAATTATCTCATCTATGTTAACCCGATCGCAAATTGGATTTTATCTCGAAGATATCGAAACTCCTATTGGCCGAACCGTAAATTTAACTCTTACCGGACTCATTCTTTTATCTTCCGCCAGCTTCATCGCCGAAACTTACCCGATTTCGGAAGCTGTTAGAATTTATTTGCAAACTCTCGATACCGTTCTTTTAATCGTTTTTGCAGTTGAGTATTTATTGCGGCTGTGGTGTGCAGAAAATCGAGTGAAATTTATTTTTAGTTTTTTTTCAATCATTGATTTGCTGGCAATATTACCATTTTTGCTTGGATTTGTCAACGTTAGTTTTATCCGAATTTTTCGCTGGTTTAGAATTCTCCGACTCATCCGCTTTCTGGAATTGAAAATTTCTATTTTCCGCATCAGTAGCGAAGATGGGGTGATTTTTGCTAGGATATTGTTTACTTTGCTGGCAATAATTTTTGTTTATTCTGGTTTGATTTATCAAGTGGAACATCCGGCAAATCCCGAAAGTTTTGGAACTTTTTTGGATGCTGTTTATTTCTCGGTTGTCACGATGACGACGGTGGGATTTGGCGATGTTACTCCGATTTCGGAATCTGGCCGTTTTCTGACTATTTTGATGATTTTGACGGGAATTGCTCTGATTCCTTGGCAATTGGGGGATTTGATTAAACAATTAGTTAAAAGTGCTAATCACGGAGAAGCTGTTTGTAAAGGTTGCGGTTGGTCTGTACACGATGCTAATGCCAAATATTGTAAAATGTGTGGCACTCAATTAGATAATGGTTGACTGTTGACTGTTGACTGTTGACTGTTACAGCAGTTTTCCGTTGAGTGGAGTACAGATAACGGGTAGGGAGACGGCATTGCCGTATCCTATACTTCATAAATCAGGAATAAACTGTAACTTCTTCCCTATTCCCTATTCCCTATTCCCTATTCCCTATTCCCTATTCCCTCTTCCTTCTTCCTTCTTCCTTCTTCCTTCTTCCTTCTTCCTTCTTTAAGCCAAGGGTAACAAAATTTCAAATTGGGTGCCGCTGCCTAATTCCGATCGCATTCTGAATGCACCGCCGTGTTTGCCCGTCACAATTTGATAGCTAACTGCTAAACTGGTTTCTTTGAGGGCGCGTTTTTCAGTAGAGAATGATTCTATGATTTTTTTGTACTTGCTAGGTGACATTCCTGGCCCGTTATCTGATATGCAAATCGAAACCCACCGAACATGAAGTTTGTCTAAATCCGGTGCAGGTTCGGGACAGCAGACTTGAGTTGTGATTTCAATTTGAGGCTGGCGATCGCCCTCTCTGATTCCTCCACCTTTGAACTCTTTCGCCAATTCTTGACCGACTGCTTCGTTAATTAATGTATGAATAGCATTGGTCAATATATTCATAAATACTTGGTTGAGCTGTCCTGCATAGCACGGCACTGGCGGCAGGTAGCCGTAGTTTTTTACTACTTTGATTTCCCTGGTCAAACGACTTTTGAGCAGCAAAAGTATGCTGTCTATGTTGGCGTGCAAGTCGGTCGGTTTGGGATAAATATCGTCGATGTGGCAGAAGTTTTGCAAACTGGTTGCCAACTTGCTCAAACGTTCGGCTCCCGATTTGATGCTGGCAACAGTTCGGAGGAAATCGTTTTGCAAAAAGTCATAGTCTATCTCTTCCTTGAGCCGTGCTATTTCCGGCGGGGTATCGGTACAGTGCGCGTCGTAAACTGATAGCAACTCCATCAAGTTTTTGCTGTAGTCGCTGACGTAGGTTAAATTGCCCCAAATAAAGCCTACCGGATCTAAAATTTCGTGGGCTACTCCGTTGACTAAACGCCCTAAACTAGCCATTTTTTCGCTTTGAATCATTTGAGTTTGGGCTCTTTCGTAGCGGACTTGAGTTTCTATGCCGCGAATTTGCCAGTAGGCGATGTTTAGTGCGTGAGAGTCTAAGAGTCGGTAAGATTGGGAGTCTATTTGGACGACGATCGGTTCTGACTGCAATTCGGGCGATCGGCGCAGAGCTTGTGGAGCTGCTGTCAAAATAGTTGCACTCTCTGCGAGCAATAATATTTCGACCCGAGCATAACTGTAGAGAACTTTCAGCGGCAGGTGCAAAAATAGCTCGGGGCCTTGGGGTTTGAGCAAATATTCCAGGAGTTGCCTGCGGGATATCATGCCAGCAAACTCTCCTGCTTCCAGCAAGACGACTCCGGGCACTAGGGGATACTGTTCAAAGATTTCGGCAACTGCGACGGCCAAGCAGCTCGATTTAACCTGAAAGTCATACAGGGGCAAATCCCAGAGGGTAGACTCTAGGGAAAGGTCTTGATGGCTGCCTTCGGAGAGTGAAGGGCCTCGTAGTTTGGAACTGAATTTATTTGCCACTGGAACTTTTAGTTGCCGAAACGCTGGGAAAGTGAATTGAGAACGTACTACTAAGCTAGCCTATCATTTCACTTTTCGTAAGCGTTCAGCCGAGACGATTCTTGAGTTAATCATGTTTTGCGAACTATTGGCAGGAGAATTTCAAATTCGGTGCTCTTGCCCGGTTGCGATCGCAATGAAAGTTGGCCGCCGTGCTTTTCTGTGACGATTTGATAGCAAATAGCCAGCCCCATACCGGTGCCTTTGCCGGCAGGTTTAGTGGTAAAAAAGGTGTCAAATATCTGCGATTGATTTTCTGGGGGAATGCCGGGCCCGTTATCGGCAATGCTAATTGCTGCCCGCTTGCCGTTTTCGGTTTCTATGACTTTAGTGGTAATTTCGATTTGGGGCTGCCAGTCGTCCAGGCACTCGGTCTGTATTTCTCGATCGGCTGCGTACTCTGTCAGAGCATCTAGAGCGTTAACTAACAAATTCAAAAACACCTGACTCAACTGACCGGAGTAGCCGCTAACTAGCGGCAGTTCGCCGTAATTCTTTACCACTTCTATGTTATTTTTAAAGCGGTTTTTCAGAATTAACAGCGTCATCTCCACGCATTCGTGAATGTCTGTCTCCACTGCCTTTGTCTCGTCCATGTGAGAGAAGTGGTGCAGCCCGTTAACTATTTTTAGCAATTGCGTGGCTCCCAACTCCATCCCTTCTAAGGTGACTGGCAAATCTTCTTGTAAAAAATCAAATTCAATTTCTTCTTTGAGCGCATCAATTCGGGGACAGGGTTCCGAATATTCTTCTTCATAAACCGACATGAGCTGAAGCAAGTGCTCAAAATAGGACAGCAGAAAAGTCAAATTTCCCCAAATACAGTTCAGCGGATTTCTAATTTCGTGGGCTACTTCGGCTACAATCCTCCCCAAACTCGCCATTTTTTCTGTTTGGATGAGTTTTGCTTGGGTTTGTTTGTGGAGCAGCTTATTTGTTATTTGGTGAATTCTGGCTTGAGCGACCATTAATTGGTGTACGTCTAACAGTTTGTAGGTCTGGGGTGCTATTTCCACTACTACGGGTTCGTAAACTAATTCGGCTGACCTGTAAAGAGATTCCTGGGCGGCTTCTACTATTAATTTACTGCCGGGAAGCACCAGTAGCTCTGGCTTGGAAAACCTGTACAATACCTCTATTGGTCGCTTAAAAAACATTTCTAATCCGTAGCGGCGGTTAATTTTTTCAAAAAATAGACGCCTGGATATTATGCCGACAAAATTACCCCGATCGCTCAAAATGACGCCGGGAAGCATGGAATTTTCTTCAAAAGCCTGGGCTACTTCTTTTGCCTGTTGAGTTAATTCAATTTGGCAGTTGTAGAGCGGCAGGTCTAGGAGCGTTGATTCTAAGGATAGGTTCCAAGTACAACTCTCAGGTATATGCAACACAGATAACTCCGAGCTAGTCTCACGAACAGCAAACATAGATGAAACCCCTGTTAAATGTTGTATTAATGAACAACTTAAGTTGCTATTAATTGGTAACGGGTAATTGGTAGCGGGTAGTTGCTAATTTGTCAAATTACAACAGCACCCGATGGGAAAACCCGATCGCACTAGCATTGTCTGCTAAAGATTTTGTTTCTAAATCAATGTTAAACGCTCGAAGCTTTTGTGGAACTTACGGAGTAGGCGCTGTAAACTTTTTACCATGATATACCCTGCGATCGCGTGTTTTCCGAAAATCTTTAACATTTATTAGGAATTTTTGTTACTTATTATACCATTTTTTTGGTGCTAGTAGGGAATTGGAGAACAGCTCGCGGGCTATCAGTGAATATACGGGCATCGTTCGAGGGTTCGAGGGCCCGGATTGGCGATCGTGGAAGTGACTTGAGGCCCCAACGGTCAAGACTGGGGCGCAGGCAAAAATCGGCAGATTGTACAGCAGAAGGAAGTTCGGCAACCGATGTAACCGATGTAACCGATGTAACCGATGTAACCGATGTAAGGCTTTAGTTATCTAGGAGAGAAGGAAGAAGCAATCTTTCGCAAGGGTTTGTGCAATTAAAGACCTCCTAACCGTCGGGTGCGGTTGCTATACCAGTAAAAAGAAATGCAGCTTTAGGCAACTTTCCAACCTCGATGGTTGTCATTTTTTTGCAATCTGCAATCTGCAATCTCAAATCTCAAATCATCTTAGGGTTCCACCTCCGGCCAGAGGCGTTCTAGCTGATACCGCCAAGCGGCGAGAGTCTGTTCGCGAGACTCTCGCCCGAGTTCCATTTCGCCCATCAATCCCTCTGCGTAGAAACGGTCTAAAGTCTGAAGGGTTGTTTCCACCGACTGGCCTTGCATCTTGGCAGCTTTGATGATTTGACGGATGCGGCTTTCTATCACACTGCCGAAAAAGTCGGACAAACCTCGCTCTTGCAAAGCAAGCAGTCTGGCGACGGCGGCCGAGAAATCTGCGGTGGCGAGTGTGGCGCAACTGTGCTGAAATACTCCCCACAAAACGTTTTGATGTATGGCGTAGCGAGTTTCGAGGGTTGTGTCAAAGTTAGCTTCTAGCAGTTTATCTAAAAACGGTTGAGCTTCCTGGGAATCGGCGATCGGCAGCAAAATCCGCAGCCAACTCCCGTCGTCTGAAAGGAGGACTAAGAGGCGAAATTTGGGGGTTTGTACTTGCCAAGAAGTAGGGGCCGGCGTCTCAACACTTTCGCCGAATAAGTCTTTAAGGGTATTGCTAATTTCTTCGGGAGTCATGGGAACTTTAGATTTGAGGTTTGAGATTTGAAATTGCAGAAAAAGCGAGTTGCTTTCAAGGTTTTTGATATTTACCAGTATCGATCGATCTAAAATCTAAAATCCACCATCTTAGGACTTATATTTGTCGATTTAAACTAGGGCTTACGCTCAGAAACCCGGTTTCTACGACAATAAGAGGTTGGCAACCGAAAAATCTACGAATAAACCGGGTTTCTGAGGATTAGTGCGTCCAGGACTGTAAAAGTTGGGTCGCACCGCGCACATTTCAACACCCGGTACGCACCGCACACATTTCAATGCAGGGTGCGCGCGGAGAACTTTACCTTATTGATATTTACCAATATCGGTCAATCTCAAATATCAAATATCAAATCTCAAATATCAAATCTCAAATCTCAAATTGAGTTAGGGGAGCCAGCGGGGGTGATAGCCGGCAAAGGGAAGTTCTTCTGGCTGTACTTTTGCCGGAGATCCGTCTGCGGGTATTTCTAATAAGGGTAGCACCCAGAGGCGGCTGGTGGCGATCGCCTGTCCGCTGTCATTGCGGGGACTGTCTACTGTTGAGGGTGTTGCTGTTGTGACTGATTGGTCAAAAATTAATGCCAGCCCGTCGGGAGATAAACTGATTTGGGTATCTAATTGGTTGGGCAAAACCAGCAGCGGTTTGATGGTTCCTACCAAACGGATGCCATCTTTTTTGAGGTCGATGGCGGCGATGAAAGGCTGTTCTTTGTAGCTTTCTGTTTTGAGGCGTTGGGCTAACAGGCAATAGAGACGCTGGAATTGGTTGTCTTTGTTTTTCCGGGGGTCGAAATAAACGGCGATAATGCTGCCGGGAATCCGCAATATTTCTTGTTCTGCACCTTGGTTGTCTAAGATGAAAAGCGATCGAGTAAAGTCGCTGTTGTATTTAACGTAGGCGGCGGCGGAGTTGTCGCGGGCCATGCCCAATACTTGTTCGTATTTTGGCAAAAATTCTACTGGGTCTGCTTCCGGTTTGAGGGGGACGATCGCTAATCCTTGTTTTTGAGATATTACCATCGATTTGCTGTCGGGGCGAATCATAAAATCTCCCCCTTGTTGATTTTCCAAGGGTCGGGGCGCAACTTTTTCTTCCAAAATCCAAGGGCTGAAATCGCCTGGATTGCGGCGGTTGACGCGCTGGATAATTATGATTTTTCCGTCGGCTGAGAGGTCGAATTTGAGGTTTTGGTAGTCTTTGGAATCTAAGAGTTTGTCGATTCTACCTGCTGGCTGCGGAGGTCTGGTTTCCGATCCCGATTGGGGATTGAGGCCGGTGGTGACTGTAAATAGTTCTTGATTTAGGGTGCCGCCAGTACGGGCGATCGATCGATCTGTGGCGGAGAATAAAATGCGATCGCTGTCGGGATACGGTTTAAAATCCGTTACTACTAAATCTTTGGGAGTCAGCGGTATCGGTTTCGATTCGCTGCTTGTGAGATTGACTAGCATTAATCTGCTTTCTGTTTCGCCTTGGACGCCGATGTAAGCAAAAGCTCGATCGCGGCTGCGAAAGGAACTGCTAAACGGTTGAATTGGCGTTCCTTTATTTTGGTTGTTTTCTCCGAAATACTTGTCGGTTGCTCCGGCGAGTTTTACTGTGTAGGTAACGCCGTAGGGTGCTGGATCTTGGAGAGTGTAAGCCATGCGCCTTCCAGCCCAACTAAATTTACCGGGGAGGGGGGGTTCTAGCTTTAAGTTTTCCTCGACGGTGGAGTGGTTCATCGGCCGAAAGAAGGTGAGGATAAAGCCGGTATCTGCGGCGCCGATTTGTTTGTTTTCCCAGGTAAATTCTCGCACTCTGGGTGCTGTGCGATCGCCGCTCAGCAGCAGCAGTCCCATTAAGATGCTCAGCAGTAGCATGAGGACGATCGCCGTGCGGTCGATCGGCTGTTTGAATGGCCCCATAGCGAAGGGTGAAGGATTTATTTTTTTGTTAAAAATACTCACAAATCTTTCTCTCCTAATTTTTGCTGAAAATTTACTGCCAAATTTTCCCTATTAAATTTTACAGTCTTGGGCGCACTCCCGACCCTCAGAAACCCGTTTTTTTTACCGAAAGGACTGCAACGCGTCTTTTGGTAATAAAACCCGGTTGTTGAAAGTTGGGGTCTCTCCAGGACTGAATGAAACTTAAGATATTAAGTAGGTGGGACACGCGGCACTTTCAACAGGTTTGTTTACTGAAACAGTGTATTGATGGGAATTAAATCTATCGGTGATATTTTATCGATCGGCAGACCCAAACCAAAAGCGACTCTACACCAAAGTAGAGTTGCCAGCACCCCTACAAACAGCCCTGTTAATTGAATATCCTGCCAAAAACAAGTTAGTCCTTCTCGCCACAAACCGTAGTTAGTTACTGCATAGCTAGGAAGGTCGCCTAGAGCTACAGCAATCACGGCACCTAAATTACCTTTTAAGTGATATCCCAGCGGTATACTTATACATAGATTCACAAAAGTCAGCAGATTGCCCATAGCTGCGTACTGAGACTTTCCTACGGCTAACAGACAAGAACCCATCATATTGTGGAGGGTAGTGTGCCAGATACCTAAAGCCAAGATTGGCATCATCCAAGATGCAGCCCAATAATCTTTCCTGTACAGTGTTAAAATTAACTCATCTCCAAAGCTCACAAAAATTGCTAAACCTACGGCTAACGGTATTAGAATTAGCTTGCGGTTCTTGAGTATCTTCGCGCGCAACTCCTGCCGCTGCAAGTCTGCCATCATAGAAATCGAGGGAAAAATCACCCTGCCACTAATGGCGATGATTACTTGGCGCGGCATATCGCCGAGAGTAAAAGCGATGCCGTAAATGCCCAACATTGTTAAAGTAAATATTTTCCCGAGGATGAGTCTATCGGCTTGAGAACACAAGAAAAACAAAGCCGTAGACAAAAATATCCATTTACCATAAGAAAATATTTCTTTAGCTGCTTCTTTATCCCAAGCAAAGCGGTTCGACTTGCCCCGAATCAAAAAATGGCTCCATACTAACTCCATTAAAGCTCCAGTAAAGCCGCCTGCAACGATCGCCCAGATGCTGCGATCGAACCAAGCCCAGACAATCATCACTGTAGTAGAAACTATCTGTATGCCCAACTCAAAAATTACTACTCTCTTGACTGCCATCTGTCGGTTGAGGCTGGACGTAGCAGTGGAGTTGAACCCTCCTATTAGGGAATTTATACCTATTACTGGAATCAACCACCGGAGACGGGGTTCTCCATAAAAACTAGCAACTGGGTGGGTAATTATAATTAAACAAATGAAAATAAAAAAGCTGCGAATAACTTGCAGTGTCCAAGCGGTATTCAGAAATTGAGGATCTTCCCCGCGCTTGTTCTGGATGATGCTTGGACCCAGACCGATGTCTGAGAATAAGTTAATCCCTGTGATGAAAACGTAGGCTAGACCCATCAGACCAAATAGTTCTGGCAAAAGCAGGCGCGTCAGGATTAGGTTGCTGGCAAATCGGATAATTTGACTGCTTCCATAGCTGGCGATCGTCCAGACAGCACCTTTAATAGCTAATTTTTTTTCGGATGACATATACTGAGAATTTATTTCCTAATTACGAGTGTAGTTGCTGAATTTGGTATTGGCAACTCCTACAGGATGCTGCTACCACTTTTATAGCTGACTGTACAGCATCTTAATTTGTATACGCAGGAGGGGCTTGGAGTGTCCATCTCGCAATATAGGTAAAATTTAATCTCAGACTTACTCCACATCTAATAATCATAAGGGTTTTTTGGTTCGGGAATTGGTTTGAGAGAGGATGCTTGAATGATTAATTTGCGCTTGCCTTGCAGTTCTTCTACAATCGTTTCTCCTTCTATTTCTAGCCAACTGTCTGGGGCAAAGGCGGTGCGGCTTTGACCGATCGGTAATTTTACCGGCAACCCGATCGGATAGGCGTCCGCCGCGCAGCAGGTAATGATAAAACGCCCGATCCACATATATTGTTCTGCTATGTTGGGGGGGTGAATTACAAATCCTTGAACTTTTACTTTTTGACCTCTGTATGTATCGGGTTCGGGATTGAAATTTAACAGCCGCACCCATTCGACGAGCGATCGCTTTTCGGGTTTTGTAGTATTGCGAAATTCTTGGGGTTGCAGTCTGGTGATTGGCAGGGATTCGGTGAGGCCTCGTTCTAATGCTGTCTGGCTGGTAAAAGTGCGCGGCGTTGTTGCTAAACCTATTAATGCGACGCTCAACATTAAGGTGCTGCCGATACTGGGGGGAAACAAAGTAACGTGTTCAACTTCTGTGATTCTGGGAGATTTATTTGCTGGCGATGTCCGCGATTGCTTTGTGGTGCGATCGAGTTTTAATAGTTCCCAAATTTTCAACCCGCCAATCACCATTAAGCCGATTCCTCCCGCTACAGTCAAGCCAAAGTAATTGGGGTGAATGAGAATGCTTAATTTGCCGGTGCTCCAATATTTGAGGAGCAATATTCCCCACGCTAAGATAGCTAGGGCGTCCAGCCAAGGGCTAATTTTTTTAAGATCCATTTTTTAATAGTTATTGGGAATTGGGAATTGGGAATTGGGAATTGGGAATTGGGAATTGGGAGGTTGTACGCTCGCGTAGCCGAAGTAGGGGAAATTGGGAATTGGGAATTTATCGTTATTTGTGCGTCCGGGCTAATCGATCAACCTAGATACAAGTTGACAGCTAGAGTCATTAAAAAGGTTAACTGAGCTGCCAAAATCATTAAGTAAATTACGGCTCGACCTTTGAAAATAGATAACATCAAACCGATGCCTTTGAGGTCAATCATCGGGCCGAAAACGAGAAAAGCTAACAGCGAACCGCTGGTAAATGTGGAAGCAAAAGACAGGGCAAAAAAGGCATCTACTGTAGAACAAATCGATACGACTGCGGCTAAGAGCAGCATGGCTAAAATCGAGGAAACCGGGCCTTGGCCGAGGTTGAGAATTAGGTCGCGGGGTACGCCAACTTGAATGATGGCTGCGATCGCACTTCCGATTACCAACACTCCTCCCAATTCGCGCAACTCCTGTACCATAGTATCTAAAAGCAGGCGCAGACGCTCTTTAGAAACAGGGTGGAACATCGAGGAACGTTTCGAGGTTTTTTCTGTTTTGCCTGTTTGTAATGGCTTCCAGTCGTCTTTTAGCAAAGATTCGATCGGCACCGCCCCCCCCGGGTGACCGAGCATAAATGTTCCCGACTGCAACAGCAGCGGAGTGTTGGCTTCGACGAGCTCTTTTTCGGACAAATCTGGTTTTGGTAGGGGAATCGCGCGGGCTACAGAGGGGTGTAGCAGAGGCCGCAAGTCTGTTTGGGCGCTGAACACCCAGCCGATAATTGTGGCTGTAAAGAGAGAAAATACCACCCGCAAAACTACAATTTCTGGCTGATCGCGAAATGCCGTCCAAGTCGCCCAAATTACCACGGGGTTGATGGTGGGGGCCGCGAGCAAAAAGCCGATCGCGGCTGGTGCGGGCACTCCCTGCATCAGCAACCTGCGGGCTACGGGGACGTTACCGCACTCGCACACGGGAAACAAAAAGCCGATCGAACTGCCCATCAAAGCCCCCAGCAGCGGGTTTCGCGGGATGCGGGATACGAGTTTGCGTTCGTCTACAAAGCCCAGCAGCAAACCTGAGAATAAAACTCCCAGCAGCAGAAAAGGTATTGCCTCTACTAACAAGCTGAGAAAAAGGGTAAAAGCATTGTTTAACTGATTCGTTAGGGCTGGTTGCATCGATCGCCTACTGGTAAATTGCTATCTAGTTTCATGTTTTTGGCATAATCCCTGTCGATTATACCAAAGCACAGCCCTAAGTTAAGATTCAGTTAATAATTTAAGTTTCAAAATGATTTCTGCTTTTATTCTACTTTAATTTGTAGATGTTATAATTCGATCGTTGCTGATGTCTTGAATGATTTGAAGTCGTTAAACTTGTTTGAATTGCACTCCAAATTTCTGCCCGATATCAAATCCGGTGGCATCGGAATTGATATTACCCACAGTCAGGACACGGCAGTGCCGTGTCCCTACAATTAATCGGGCGACGGTTACATATTTCATCGAGTTCGATGGATTATTTTGAGGTAGGGAAACGGCGGGAGTGGAGTGTCCTCCGCTGTTACAAACCTATGGTGACATCGGCTCAAATGCCGTAGCACGGGCGAGGGCTCCCAGTCATTCGATTTTAGATTTGAGATTTTGGATTTTGGATTGACCCCACGGATAAATTAGGGGGCTTGAGGATTTGAGATTTTAGATTTTGGATTGATTCCACGGATAAATCACGTGGCGGGTACCATCAAGAAATTCTTGGTCATCGCGCGACATGACGCTAGCTAAAACTCAGGGACGCGCAGCCAGCGGTATCTTCCAGGGCGAGGCGGGTTAATTCCGATTTTCCTCTATTGTCACTTAATTATATTTTTCAGAAATGTAATTTTACTATTAACAATAGGTTAAGACGAGAGCTCAATGTTAATTAATAGTTAAATAGTCAAACCAAGCGTTAATACCCCTCAAGTCAGTATAAAATAAAGTCAGCTATAATTGCCAGGGCGCATTTATTTCGGTGATACTAAATCTTGCCTAATACTTTAAGTGGTAAAATCCCCTTTACGACCGTCAGTTTTTTGTGTAATTTAAAATGCAGTTTGCCAGGGGGATGCCGACCAAAGCACTCAGCTACTCACCTGCTGACCTTTGGTAGCTAAATGTCTGCTGGCAAATAGAACCCCAATTTTAGTAGTGATGAATTTATGTTGAATACCTCCTGCGCCGAAAGACCAGTCCAACCCATCTCCGAGGCTGACCTAGGAGAACTTTGTTTAGACTCTACTCTCCAAGAATTGTCGCTTTACGATTTTCAGGTAGAAGCTGCGGATTTGGGAATGCGAATTTCCCAGATGTTAGAAGCTAATCCCCTGTTACCGGGAGTCATTGTGACCCATCAAGGTGAATTTGGCGGTATGATTTCCCGGCGGAGATTTTTAGAATTTATCAGCCGTCCTTTTGGGCGAGAATTATTTTTAAAGCGACCTGTGAGGGCTTTGTACCGCTTTGCCGAAACTGAAAGTTTAATTTTTCCCAGCAATACTTTAATCGTGGATGCAGCGAGGAAGTCGCTGCTGCGATCGAGAGAACTGCTTTACGAGCCGATCGTAGTTCAAGTGTCACCTAACACTTATAGTTTGGTAGACGTGCACGAACTGTTAGTAGCCCAATCCAACATTCACGAACTAGCGACAAAATTGCTGAGGCAGCAAACTCAATCTCAACTAATTCAAACCGAAAAACTAGCAAGTTTGGGGCAGATGGTAGCTGGAGTCGCCCACGAAATTAGAAATCCCGTCACCTGTATCAGCGGAAATCTCGGCTTTTTGTCCAACTACTCGAAAGACATCATGGAATTGTTGTCTGCTTACGAGCAAATTGTCGGCCCCAGCGAAAAAGTTGACGAACTAAAAGAAAACATAGAATTTGATTTTTTGCAAGAAGATTGGGTGGAAATTCTCAAAAGTATGCAGGTTTCGTCAGAGAGGCTGACCGAACTCGTAACCAGCCTGCACACCTTCTCTCACATGGACGAAACCCACTTGAAAGAAGCTAACCTCCACGAATGTATTGACAGTACGCTGCTGATTATGAAAAACCGTCTCAAGTACGGGTTTAAAGTAGTTAAAAACTATGGGAATTTGCCTTTAGTCAAGTGTTATTCTGGTCAGTTGAGCCAGGTATTTATGAATATTGTCAGCAATGCGATCGACGCTTTGGAAGAGGTAAAAGGAGAAAAAAGTTTTGTACCTGCGATTACTATTGAAACTGAGGTAATAGACGGTTCTGACAGAGACTGCGTGAATTCGGAATTAATTCAAAATTATGTTTTGGGCGATCGGCAAAATTCAAAAATGCTATCATCCGGCAGCCAAAACGGGGACTTCAGCCCAGAAGCAGCGGAAAAAAATCAAAATAACGCTTGGATAGCCATCAGAATTGCCGATAACGGGCCGGGAATTCCGCCAGAAATTCAGCGGCGGATTTTTGAGACATTTTTCACCACTAAACCGGCGGGCAAAGGTACTGGTTTGGGGTTGGCAATTACTCACCAAATTGTGACGGAGAAGCATAAAGGCAAGTTGAATTTGCATTCTACGCCCGGTACGGGTACGGAATTTGAAATTTTGCTGCCGTTGATTTAAATGAAGAAGGAAGAAGGAAGAAGGAAGAGGGAAGAAATAGAAACTAATTACAGCAGATTCCACATTTATGAAGTACGCCCGCCTATCCTCAGCTTCGCGTAGGGACACGGCACTGCCGTGTCCCTACAATTCACAAACCTGGAATACGCTGTATGTAGGGTGCGCAGTGCGCACGGCCGTGCGCCGAAGAGCACCCTACTGTTACGCTCGAAGCTGAACGGGCATTACCAAGAATGTAGCATTGACTCCGCCCAAAGGCTGGAAAATTACGGGGGCTAAAGCACCGTTTAATTGCAGTTGAATTTCTGGGGATTGAGCCGTTTTTAAGATATCAATCAGATATTTTACGTTGAAAGCAATATCTATGCTGTCTCCCGAAATCTGGGCCGGCATTGACTCTTTGCCGCAGCCGACATCTTTAGCATCTACCGACAAAGTGATTTCCTGATTCTCCTCGTCGATGCTGCATTTGAGAATATTATTTTTTTGGTCGGCAAAAACTGCAATTCTTTCTACTGCTGCTAAGAGCGATCGCCTTTCTAAGGTAATTTGCCGCTCAAAGGAGGGCGGAATCAACTGCCGGTATGCGGGATATTGCCCTTCCAAGGTGCGAGTTGTCAGCCGCTGATCGGCCCATTCAAACACTACTTGACCGTGCTCGAAATGCAGCGTAACAGGTTCAGTCCACTGTCGCATTACCAGCATTCTTTCTACTTCCCGCAATGCTTTAGCGGGGACTGTTACCTCAAATTCTTCTTCGGTTTCTTCGCCTTCGGCTTTTTCATTGGGAGTTTGAACTACTGCCAATCTGTGCCCGTCTGTAGCTGCAAATTCCAGGCAATCTGGCAATACCTTTAAATGTACGCCTGCGAGTACCTGTTTTGCCTCGTCGGGGCTTGTCGCAAATAAAGTTCCTTTGAGTCCTTCTATCAAGGCTTCCGGCGGCAATTTGAGGATTGTTCCGGCTTCGATTGCCGGCAATTCTGGGAATTCTTCCGGGCCCATGCCTCTAACTTGGTAGCTGCCAGAACTGCAAGTGAGATATGCTACGGTGTCCCCTGCTTCGTCTTCTAAAGTAATCTCTCCGTCTGGGAGTCTCGAAACAATATCGTTGAGCAATTTCGCGGGTATGGTAAAACTGCCGCCGCCAGTCACTTCTGCTGCAAAGCTGGTACGAATTCCCAAACTGAGATCGAAAGCTGTCAAGCTAACCCGCTGATTTTCCTCATCCGCTACTAAGAGCACGTTGGCTAGTACCGGATGTGTCGGGCGGGAGGGAACAGCCCGACTCACCAACGAGAGGTTGGCGTTGAGGTCACTTTGGGTGCAAACCAATTTCATGGGTGGAAGGTTAATTAACCGGATTTGAAACAGAAACAAATCGTATCACAGAAAACTGACGGGGCAATTTTTCTCTGTGTAGGGTGCGCGCGGAGTACCAGATTTTTTTTTAATTTATTGAATTATTTTTGTGGCATCGACCTGTGGAAACTGTGGAAAAAAAAGTTAACTGCTTGCTGGGCGTGACTTGTAGCTAAACAATACCTGTGGAAAACTTGTGGAAAAGTTGGTGCGGTCGATCGCCCGCCCATTTTGGTACAAAAACTGTTTCGGGCCAAGCAGTAATGTTTTCCACAAAATAAGGGCAAATTTTCCACAGGTTTTTCCACAGGCAAGTCTGTTATGGGAGAGTTACCCCTTCGATGATTCGGCGATTGAAATCGCTGTCGAGAGTCAAACGAAGTCTGCCTCCGCAGAGAAGCGAGCTCAATAAGGTATTTAACCAGAATTTGGCGTGACTACTGACTACTGACTAATGACTACTGACTAATGACTACTGACTACTGACTACTGACTAATGACTTTTTATTAACTTTTGCGGCTGACAACGTTAATTCGATCGCTCAACTGACGCAAAGTTTGGGCCAAATTCGGGTCTGTGTTCCGCAACTGAGCAATTTTGTCGCAACTGTAAAGCACAGTCGTGTGGTCTTTGCCGCCGAACACTTCGCCAACTTTCGGCAAACTCAAACCAGTATGTTGCCGAATTAAATACATCCCTATTTGACGGGCGAGACTAATTTCTCGCCTGCGGGAAATACCTTTCAAATCTTCAACAGAAACATCAAATGCCTCGGCCACAACTGCAATTACTGCATCGGGCGTCGCCTCTACGCTTTCAGTTTGCGGGTTCAAAATTGGGGCGATATTCTCCACGGTCATCGGCAAACCGGTAATTGAAAGATATGCTACGGCCCGAATCAAAGCTCCTTCCAATTCCCGAACGTTGGAAGTATAACTAGAAGCAATGTATTCAATCACATCTCGCGGCAGCCGCATATTTTCATACTCGGCTTTTTTCTGCAAAATTGCCATCCGAGTTTCCAAATCTGGTAATTGAATGTCGGCAATTAATCCCATCGAAAATCTGGAACACAAACGCTCTTGCAGGCGGGGGATTTGCTGCGGCGGGCGATCGGAAGCTAAAACTACTTGGTTTCCGGCTTCGTGCAAAGTATTAAAAGTGTGAAAAAATTCTTCTTGAGTGTATTCTTTGCCTTCAATAAACTGAATATCATCTATTAACAAAACATCTGCTGCCCGATAATGATCGCGGAAAGTTTGCATACTGTCTTTGCGAATTGCGGCGATTAAATCGTTAGTAAATTTCTCAGTAGAAACGTAAAAAATCTTGGCGTTGGGGTCAATTTCCAAGCGGTAATGACCGATCGCCTGCATCAAATGAGTTTTGCCCAAACCGACGCCGCCGCACAAAAATAGGGGATTGAATTCTCGGCCCGGAGACTCGGCTACCGCGAGGGAAGCCGCGTGAGCCATGCGGTTGTTAGAACCGACGACAAAGCGGGAAAATAGGTATTTTGGGTTTAAATTGGCGGGTTTGGGGGGGTGAAGCGAGTGGCTTTCGACATCGGCAATGGGGTACGGCCAAATCATGGCGGAGTCGCTGCTGCCGCCTGTTTCGTTTCCGCCGGAAATTGTCAAGTAAATGTCTACTGGATAGCCGAGAATTTCGTACACTGCATCGGCAAGGATTTCTCTGTAATATTTTTGCAACCAATTGCGAGCAAAGGGGTTGGGGGCGCTGACGATCAAACAGTTATTTTCGAGTTGTTCGGCGCGGGCAGTTTTGATCCACGTTTCAAAGCTAGGTCTGCTCAGTTGTACCTGGAGACGTTCAAGTATCTGATTCCACAGACTTTCGAGGGGAATGTCCATCGCTCACCTCTGCCGATCGGCATTCAAGATATTAATTCTACAGTCTAGAGAGTTTAGTCCTCAGATGCTAAAGTTTAAGGGAGTCTGCCGTAGCTTGCGGGGCGGGACGCCATCGCCCAAAAATTTGGTGGCACCATCGGCCCAAACCAGGTATCGAGCTGCTCGGCAAATATTTAGATTTGGCAGGAAAGCCTTAAAACGTGGCCATGAAGAGTTCTACTGGCAAATTTTGGAAGCAACCGGCAATTTACATATTGCTGCTGGTAACGGGAGCCGGGGCCGCCATGTTGGGCGATCGTCTGACGGTTTCTCAATTTCGTGCAAATTCTGGCGATTCGGGACAAAAGGCGCTGGAACCGAAATTGCAACTGTCTCCTAATACAAAGGATCGAGCTAGCAAAGTCTTGCCGCCTGCTGCCTTGTCGGGCGACGCGGCTAATGTGAATTTTATTGTGGCTGCCGTGGCAAAAGTTGGCCCGGCAGTGGTTCGGATCGATGCTTCGCGCCGGGTGAAACCGCAAAATAGAGCGCTGTCGCCGGAAGATTTTTTTGGCATAGAACCGAATTCGGGCGGCCGGGGCGGGATCGAACGCGGCACTGGTTCGGGTTTTGTCATCGGTGCCGACGGCGTGATTCTCACTAACGCTCACGTTGTAGAGGGAGCCGATACGGTAAATGTAACTCTCAAGGACGGCCGCAGCTTTCAGGGGCAGGTGTTGGGGGCGGATAAGGTGACGGATGTTGCTGTGGTGAAGATTGAGGCGAATGCTCTGCCTGTGGTGGCGATCGGCAATTCGGATAAGCTGTTGTCTGGGGAATGGGCGATCGCGATCGGCAATCCTTTGGGTTTGGACAATTCCGTAACTGCGGGGATTATTAGCGCTACGGGGCGATCGAGCTCAGATGTGGGCGTGCCCGACAAGCGGATCGGTTTTATTCAAACAGACGCTGCAATTAATCCGGGGAATTCCGGCGGCCCGCTGCTGAATGCTTCAGGCCAAGTTATTGGCATGAATACGGCGATTATTCAAGGTGCTCAAGGATTGGGGTTTGCGATTCCCATTCAGGCTGCCCAACAGGTGGCGAAGGAACTGATTACGACGGGGAAAGTCGAACACGCTTATTTAGGCATTGAAATGGCGACGCTGAATCCAGAGGTTAAGCAGCAAATTAACAGCAACGCTAACAGCAGCTTGCGAGTTGCAGTCGATCGGGGTGTGGCTATTGTTAGCGTTGTTCCTAATTCTCCCGCAGCCGCAGCCGGTTTGCGCGCTGGAGATGTGATTCAAAAAATTAATAATCAGCCGATTATTCAGTCGGAAGCTGTTCAGGATTTCGTGCAAAATGCTAAAGTTGGCGGTATGTTGCAAATGGAGATTAACCGCAACGGGCAAATAGTTAATTTGACTGTAAAACCGGGGAGTTTGCCGGTTCAAAAAGTTGGATAATCAGTTGACAGTTGACGGTTGACGGTTGACAGTTGACAGTTGTTACCAATTACCAATTACCAATTACCAATTACCAATGACTAATTAATATGGCAGAAATATTACAAATCTCACAATTAGGAAATCCTGTACTGCGCCGCCCGTCGCAAGTTGTCGAAAATATTAAGGACGATCGCATTCAACAGTTGATTGACAGCTTAATCTTTACAGTACAGCACGCAAACGGAGTGGGGATTGCCGCCCCTCAAGTGGCTCAGTCCGATCGCCTGTTCATCGTCGCATCCCGCCCCAACCTGCGGTATCCCCAAGCACCCCACATGGAACCCACAGCGATGATTAATCCCCGGATTGTGGCTGCATCAACAGAGACAGTCAAAGACTGGGAAGGCTGTTTGAGCATTCCGGGGATTCGGGGATTGGTGCCGAGAAGTAGGGCGATCGAGATAGAATACACTTCTAGAGACGGCAAACTCCACCGACAAGAATTGACCGACTTTGTAGCCCGTATTTTTCAACACGAACACGACCATTTAGATGGAATCGTGTTTTTAGACAGAGTGGAAAGCACCCAAGAACTGATGACAGAGGACGAGTACCAGCAGCAATTTGTCAAGCTCCTCTAATAATTGATATAATTGCGATCGGTAACACCAGTGATGTTGTGAATAGGAGGGCGAATGTCTATCAACTTAGAAAAAGGCGGGAGAATCAATCTATCTAAAGAAGCACCCGGGCTGAAAAATGCTGGGATTGGTTTGGGATGGGATATCAACGCTACAGACACCGGGGCGGCATTTGATTTAGATGCTTCCGTGTTTATGTTGGGGGCTAATGCAAAAATTCCCAGCGAAAAATACTTTGTTTTCTACAACAGCAAAGAGTCGCCGGACGGTTCTGTAATACATCTGGGAGATAGCAGAACCGGAGAAGGAGTTGGCGATGATGAAACCGTTACAGTCGATTTAACCAAAGTCGATCCGGCGGTGCAAGAAATTGTGTTTGTGGTAACAATCGACCAAGCAGAATCGAGAAGGCAAAACTTCGGTCAAATTCGGAATGCTTTTATCAGAATTTACGATACTACTACTAACACAGAAGTCACGAAGTACGATTTGGATGAGGATTTTTCGCGGGAAACTGCGATCGAATTTGGCAGACTCTACAAGAAAGACGGCGAGTGGAGGTTCCAAGCCGTAGGACAAGGCTACAATTCCGGCTTGCAGAGCTTTGTAGACAAGTATGCCGCATAAAAGGTCGATCGCTCCTAGCTAAATAAATCGAGGGGAAATTCGGAAGCAGGAATGTTTCCCTCGATTTTAAGCAATCAGACTCATGAGGTGATAAACCAGATGGGAATTCAATTAAAGAAGGGCGAAAGATTTAATCTTTCTAAAACATCTCCACTATAAACCATACAAAATCACAAAACTATGGCTATCAACTTAACAAAAGGACAATCGATCGTTCTCAGCAAAAGCGAATACGACTTGTCCAGACTAACAATGGCTTTGGGCTGGGATGTTGCACAAGCTAAAAAAGGTCTTTTCGGCCGCAGCAGCGGTGCTAATTTTGACTTAGATTCCTACGCTCTGCTGCTGGGGGAAAATGGCAAATTAAAGAACTACAAAGAGGATGTAATTTATTACTCTCATTTGGAGTCAAACGACAAAATAGTTGTTCACTCAGGCGACAATCTCACGGGGGCTGGAGACGGAGACGACGAACAAATAGTGGTGAAACTCAGCTCTTTGCCAGCACAATATCACAAAATAATTTTGGGAGTTAATATTTACGATGGAAAAGAGAGAAAACAGCATTTCGGTCTGGTAGAAAATGCTTTTGTGAGGGCTGTAGATGCCGCCGGGAAAGAAATAGCTCGCTATCGCTTGTCAAATGACCCTTCTTATGAAGGAAAATTAAATATGTTGATGGGAGAAGTTTATCGAGAAGGCGGCGAGTGGAAGTTTAAGGCTTTGGGAAATCCTTTGGCTGAAGATATGAACGGTGTTGTCGGTTCGTTTATGCGGTGATTCGTAAAAATTTGTAAGAGTAGTGCCCCCTTGCCTACCCGCACCGTCGAAATTTAAATTTTATTGTGGGGCGTTGCTCCTAGCCCGCCCCTGAAAGCCTTATTGACAATAGTGCAATATCTCAGATTAATTTAATCCCGATTCAGAAAAAGCCCGATCGATTTCTGAAGCGATATTTAACTGGGAAGACCAATGTTGCAGGTAAGCCCTATCTAACGAATCTGCCTGAAGTTTCATCACTCCTAGAATATCTCGCCATTGCTTGTCTGACTGAAATCTTGACATTTGGTACCAAATGAGTTTTTGCAAAATTATATCTTCGGGGCTACAGATATAAAAGGTTAATTCTGGTCTGTCGTCTGGGTAGAATTGCTGTCGGCGATCGAGCTGAGATTGCTCGTATTCGCGATCGGGTTTAATCAAATAAATGTCTGCTTTAATGGCTGTCTCTAGGTGAATGACGTTGAAACTTGAACTTCTCCCCCTCAAAGCGTCTTCAACTGCAATATCGCTGATGTAGAATTCCCTTTGCATTGCTTGCATGAGGGACTGAGTTTGTTCTTTTCGGATGCCGATCGCAATGTCTGCATCCTGAGTAGATCTGGGTTCGCCGTGAGCGGAACTAGCAATTGAACCGCCAACATAGTAGGGAATTGACAGTGTATCTAGGATGTTACCAATTTTAGCTGCTAACCAGATCGGATCTTGCATTACAAGTTTTGTCTCTAGTAACTGGGCAATTTTAATAAATTCTTGTCCTAAAGTTGCTTTGATAAACTCTTGTTTGAGGTAGACGGAATCTAATTGAGGGTTGCGTTTTTTGATTCCCGATAAGGCTAATTGGCGGCAGCCCCTCGTGGCAGCAGAGGCTAATGCTAATCTCTTTGCGGGTTGCATTTGCCTCCAGAGATTAAACTGGATGATTTCTACTTCAATACAGGTGTCTGATGCTTGAGGTTGATATCTTGGTTTGAGGGTAACTGACTCACTTAAAATCATGTGCGATCGGTGGGTTAGTTAAATAAACAAAAAAATTATAACTGCCGCGATAAATTTTATTTCAAATGTCATAAATATTAATATTTAGCTGCTGCAAGCGAGTTCCCCGACTTCTTAGAGAAGTCGGGGAGGTGAACTGAACTCAAATATTTTACGAATCTTTGACAGGCCGCATTGTCGGGAACATCACCGCATCTCGGATGCTTTGAGTATTAGTTAAAAGCATCACCAATCTGTCTACGCCGATACCCATTCCCGCACAATTAGGCATTCCCAAAGATAAGGCTTGGATGAAATCTTCATCCATTGGATGCGCTTCGTCATCGCCCGCATTTTTCTGCGCCAACTGTTCCTCAAACCGCTTTCTTTGCTCTTTCGGATCGTTCAATTCTGAGAATCCGTTTGAGTATTCTGTACCGTTGATAAATAGCTCGAAACGTTCTACAAATCCGGGCTTGCTGCGATGTCCTTTTGCTAAGGGACTGACTTCGACAGGGTAGTCGATGATGAATGTAGGTTGAATTAGTTTGGGAACAACTAATTTGTCAAAAACTGCATACAGCACGTAGCCTAAACTCTGTTGTTCTAACTTAGACAGGTGCAATTCTAGCTTGGTTGCAGATGCGATCGCACTTTCCAAGTCCAAACTGTCAAAATCCAGCCCAAACTCGTCTCTGACAGCTTCTACCATCGTTTTCACTTGCCAGTGTTTGCCGCTGAAACCGGGATACTTTTCGCTGTAGTCGAACTTGCGTTCTAAACTAATCGTTTCCCCCTGATTTTCAATTTCTTTGACATCCCCAAATACCGCCTCCGCCGCGAAACACATGACATCTTCGACAACTCCTAAAATGTCGAAAACATCAGCATAAGCTTGGTAAACTTCTAAAGAAGTAAACTCGGGATTGTGCGTGCTGTCAATTCCCTCATTTCTAAAGGCTTTTCCTAGTTCAAAAACTCGCTCGAAACCGCCGCAAATTGCCCTTTTTAAGAATAATTCGGGAGCAACTCGCAAATACAAATCCACTTCCAAAGCATTGTGGTGGGTGATGAATGGCTTAGCAGCAGCACCGCCGTAAATAGCTTGCAGTGTCGGCGTTTCTATTTCGTAAAAATTGGCTTGCCAGAGATAGGAACGGATGCTTTGAACGATGCGGCTGCGAAGCATAAAACGGTTGAGCGCATCTTGATTGCTAGCCAAATCCATTTCGCGGTGACGGCGGCAAACTTCGGGGTCGTTAATGCCGTAATAAGCATCGGGAAATTGCATAGTAGCTTTTGATAAAAGCGTGAATTCCCGCACTAAAATAGAAAGTTCTCCCCTGGGGGTGCGGCAGCCGATACCTTCGACGCCGACAAAATCGCCGACATCGAGCAATTTTTTAATTTGTTCAAAGCTCAAACCGACTTCGCCGGTGACGATTGCTTTCTCGATTTTGAGTTGAATTTTGTCTGTGGCGTCTTTTAAATCGATGAAACCAATTTTGCCGCTGTCTCGCTTGGAAGTGATGCGGCCGGCTAATCGGAGGGAAATTTCTTCGGGGTCACTTTCTCCGTTTTGGAGTTCTTTTCCCGGCTGACTAAATATTTCGCGAACTTGCTTGGCTGTGTGCGATCGCGCGTAGGATTCACTGGGATACGGTTCTATGCCTTGCGATCGCAGTTCGTCTACTTTTTGACTGCGGACTTCGGCTTCACTGAGAGTCATTAGTTATTGCCTGATTGGAATTACAAATATCTTACATCTTGCACTATTCTCGCGCTATCCGGGCGGGCGGGACGCCCACCCCACAAGAAAATAATTTACTCTTTGTGGAACAGGCATCTTGCCTGTTCGGGACAAAGCTGTAAGATGCGAGAAATACAAAACTCTATCATAACTGTGCAACATAGACCAATTTGTCAGATAATCCAGACACGCTGGCGATCGACAGATGCGCCAGGTCAGTAAGGTTTTAATCCTGACGGATGTCTTCTATCCTCTCCATCCCTCCTACTCCCTCTCCCCTACGGTCAACAGTCAACAGTCAGCAGACAACTATTGTTATTGACTGCACAAAGCGACCGAAACATTAAAAAATTAAGTTGTCTGTCGATCGCAAATTGGTGAGATGATATGTAGTGCAGCCTCACGGCAGTTCCATCGAAACTGAAAAGCAGAGACGCGGGCGATCGAACTCGACTCATCGCACCTCTGCCAGAATCGACCACACACACTCTCTCTTACATATAAAAACCAGAATTATGGCTGTTGCAACCCAATCACTCGAAGAACTCTGCATCAACTCTATCCGCTTTTTGGCCATCGATGCGGTAGAAAAAGCAAAATCAGGACACCCGGGACTGCCGATGGGCGCTGCCCCTATGGCCTTCGTGCTGTGGGATCGGTTCATGCGGTTCAACCCAAAAAATCCCAAGTGGTTTAATCGCGATCGCTTCGTCCTCTCCGCCGGCCACGGCTGTATGCTACAGTACGCCCTCCTCTACTTGACCGGCTACGATAGCGTCACCCTCGACGACATCAAGCAATTTCGCCAGTGGGAATCCAGAACCCCCGGACACCCCGAAAACTTCATGACCGAAGGCGTAGAAGTTACCACCGGCCCCCTGGGACAAGGAATTGCTAATGCCGTCGGTTTGGCAATGGCAGAAGCTCACCTCGCTGCCACATTTAACAAGCCCGACCACACCATTGTTGACCACTACACCTATGTCATCATGGGTGACGGCTGCCACATGGAAGGCGTTTCTAGCGAAGCTTGTTCTTTGGCCGGACACCTCGGACTCGGCAAATTAATTGCCCTGTACGATGACAATCACATTTCTATTGAAGGTGACACTAGCTTGGCCTTTACTGAAGATGTGGGCAAGCGTTTTGAAGCTTACAACTGGCACGTTATTACAGTAGACAATACCGCTCTAGACCACGATACTAACCTAGAAGCAGTTCACAAAGCTATTGAAGAAGCCAAAAAAGTCACGGACAAACCGTCCATGATTAAAGTCCGCACCATCATTGGTTACGGTTCTCCCAACAAGCGCAATTCTTACAGTGCTCACGGTGCTGCTTTGGGTAGCGATGAAGTGAAAGCAACTCGCGATTTCTTGAATTGGGAACACGCACCCTTTGAGATTCCTGATGATGCTTTGTCACACTTCCGCAAAGCAGTCGAACGTGGCGCTCAATCTGAGCAAGAATGGCAGAAAGCTTTTGATGCTTATAAAGCAGCATATCCTGCAGAAGCAGCAGAATACGAGCGCACGGTTGCTGGCAAACTTCCCGAAGGTTGGGATAAAGTTTTGCCGACATACAAGCCGGAAGATAAGGCAGATTCGACTCGGAATCATTCTGGAAAATGTTTGAATGCTTTGGCAAGCGTGTTACCTGAATTGATCGGCGGTTCCGCTGATTTGGCATCTTCTAACATGACTTTGCTCAAGGGCGAAAAAGATTTCCAAAAAGGTCAATACGAAGGACGCAACCTGCGCTTTGGCGTGCGGGAACACGGCATGGGAGCGATCGCGAACGGCATGGTCCTGCACGGCGGTTTGATTCCTTACTGCGCTACATTCTTGGTATTTGCTGACTATATGCGGGGCGCAATTCGCCTGTCTGCACTCTCGGAAGCTGGTGTCATTTATGTAATGACTCACGACTCCGTAGCTTTGGGCGAAGATGGCCCGACTCACCAACCAGTAGAAACCATCGCTTCTCTGCGCGTAATTCCCGATTTGTTGGTAATGCGCCCTGCGGATGGTAACGAAACATCCGGTTCTTACAAGGTGGCAATTGAAAGCCGCACGCGCCCAACTTTAATGGCTCTGTCCCGTCAAAACTTGCCTAACTTGGCCGGAAGTTCGATCGAAGGAACAGCCAAAGGCGCTTACATTTTGTCCGACGACGGCGGCACTCCCGACATCATTTTAATCGGCACCGGCGGCGAAACTTACCTCTGCGTTGATGCCGCTGAAAAATTGCGCGCCGCAGGCAATAAAGTGCGGGTAGTTTCGATGCCTTGCTGGGAATTGTTCGACTTACAAGATGCCGCTTACCGCGAATCTGTACTGCCAAAAGCTGTTACTAAACGCTTGGCAGTTGAAGCGGCTGCTAGCTTCGGCTGGGGACGCTATTTGGGCTCCGAAGGCGACAGCATCAGCATCGACAGATTCGGCGCTTCTGCACCGGGCCCAGTTGCTTTAGAAAAGTTTGGCTACACCGTTGATAATGTGGTAGCTAAGGCTCAGGCGCTATTGGGTTAGTAGCAGCAGCATAATTTTTGATGGGGCGGGCTTCTGGCTCGCCCCATTTTTTATGGCTAAATCTTATTTGATATCTAATCCGGTGGCATCGGAATTAATACTACCCACCGTCAGGAAACGGCAGTGCCGTTTCCCTACAATTAATCGGGGGTAGGGAAACGGCGGGAGTGCGGTGTCATCCGTTCTTAAAAATTTGAGATAAGTTATAAGTTATGGTGTCAGATCCAGTTTTATTCTTTTAACTATTTGTAAATCGCACCTTATGCTTTGGAATTTTTTAAATAACCTGTTATTCACCGGGAACTATATTCCTCACGGCCACTGTTACCTGTGGCAGCGAGAATTAGTCGCACTGCACGTAGCCTCAGACTCCCTGATTGCCCTCGCCTACTATTCAATACCCCTATCGCTAATTTATTTTGTCCGCAAGCGAAAAGACTTGCCCTTTCGCAACATTTTTTGGCTGTTCGGAGCCTTTATTCTCTCCTGCGGCACTACTCATGTGATGGAAATTTGGACGCTTTGGCATCCTGTTTATTGGGTTTCTGGCAGCTTGAAACTGATTACCGCAGCGATTTCTGCTTACACCGCTTTCGCATTAATTCCTTTAATTCCCCAAGCATTAGCTCTCCCCAGTCCCACTCAATTAGGGATGATTAATCAAAGACTGCAAACAGAAATAGCAGAACGCCAACAAATGTCGATCAATTTGTTAGAATTGACGCAACTGCAAAATGCGATTTTTAACAGCGCTAACTACACAATTATTTCCACCGATCCCGATGGTACAATTAAAACATTTAATCGGGCAGCCCAGCAACTTTTAGGCTATTCCGTAGAGGAAGTGGTGGGGAAACTAACGCCAGTAATAATTCACGATCCTCTGGAGGTGGAGCAGAAAGCTGAAGTTCTTTCTCAAGAATTCGGAGTGAAAATAGAGGCGGGATTTGAGGTTTTTGTTGCCTTGCCGCGCCGGGGAATAGCTGACGAAAATGAATGGACTTACATTCGCAAAGACGGTTCGCGGTTTCCGGTGATGCTGTCGGTGACTGCCTTATATGACAGCGAGGGAAATATTAACGGTTTTGTGGGCATCGGTCAGGATATTAGCGATCGCAAACAAGCTGAAAAAGAGCTGCGCGAACTCAATACTGCCATGCAAAATGCGGTGGAAGGTATTTCACGGCTAGATATTGAGGGACGCTACGTGAATGTTAACCGAGCTTACGCTAATAAATGCGGTTACAAACCCGAAGAAATGCTCGGTAGGGAATGGCCGATGACCGTACATCCGGGCGATGTTGAGATGATGATCTCAGCTTATCAGGAAATGCTAACTTCTGGCAAAGTAGAAGTTGAAGCTAGAGGTGTGCGGAAAAATGGAGCGTTTTTTTACAAGCAAATAACAATGGTAAAAGCTTGCGACGAACAAGGGATATTTAACGGACACCACTGTTTTATGAAAGATATCACCGAGCGCAAACTCACGGAAAGAGCGTTGCAGGAAAGTGAATTCAAGTACAGACAAATAGTTGAATTAGCAGAAGAAGGTATTTGGGTAATTGACACCAAGGCCCGCACCACTTACGTGAACCACGCAATGGCGCGAATGCTGGGCTATACTGAATTAGAAATGTTCGGGCGATCGCTTTTTGATTTCATGGATGAAGAGGCCAAACAGTCAGACAACGATAATATGGCTCGGCGCAAGCAAGGAATTGCTGAAACACACGAGTTTAGACTAAAAAGTAAGGATGGTAAAGATGTTTGGACTTATATGTCTACCAGTCCATTCATGGATGAAAAAGGTAATCTGCTGTCCTGTTGTGCCTTGGTTTACAATATTAGCGATCGCAAAGAAGCAGAACAGCAAATGCTGCAACTTACTACTGATTTGAAGCGTTCCAATCAGGAATTAGAACAATTTGCTTATGTAGCTTCCCACGATTTACAAGAACCGCTCCGAGCAGTTACCAGTTACACTCAATTGCTGGCCCAGCGCTATCAAGGCAATTTGGATGCTAAAGCAGATAAATATATTAATTATGTTGTCGATGGCGCCGCCAGAATGCAACAGTTGATTAACGATTTGTTGGCTTACTCGCGATTGGGAACTAGGGGGCAAGAATTTGAGCTAGCTGACTGCAATGCTGTTGTCGAGCAAAGTTTAGAAAATTTGCAAATTGCGATCGCCGAAACCAAAGCTACCATCACTTACGAATCCTTACCAACCGTGATGGCAGATGAATTTCAACTTATACAATTATTCCAAAACTTGATCGGCAATGCCGTCAAATTTTGCCGCCAAGAACTCCCATTAATTCATATTTCTGCTCTTGAGAACGAGAGCGAATGGCGGTTTAGCGTTCGCGACAATGGCATTGGCATCGATCCAGAGTATGCCGATCGCATTTTCATCATTTTTCAACGCCTGCACTCCCGCCGCGAATATTCCGGCACAGGCATAGGTTTGGCAATATGCAAGCGAATTGTGGAACGCCACGGCGGACGGATCTGGGTTGAGTCTCAGGAGGGAGAAGGAGCGACTTTTTACTTTACTATTCCTCTAATTAACATCTCAAGGATATAGCTGCCAATTTTTCTCTATAATAATCAAAAGGATGTGGCCGTTATGAACAATAAAAACACAGTTAAGCCCATAGAAATTCTGTTGATAGAGGATTCTCCCAGCGACGCTGACTTGGCAATAGAAGCCCTGAGTCAGGGTAAAATTTTAAATAACTTGCATTTCGTGGAGGATGGAGTCGAAGCAATCAAGTTTTTGCGCAAAGAAAAACCCTATCTCAGTGTACCCCGTCCCCACTTAATTTTACTTGACCTAAATTTGCCCAAAAAAAGTGGTGTAGAAGTGTTAGCAGAAATTAAGACAGACTCAAATTTAAAAATAATTCCCGTAGTAATTCTCAGCAGTTCAGCAGCCCCAGAGGATATTCTCAAGTCCTACTCGCTGCACGCTAACTGTTACATTACTAAGCCAGTAGATTTCTTACAATTTACTAAAGTAGTTAGGTTAATTGAAGAATTCTGGCTAGCGGCTGTCCAACTTCCTGTAGCTTAATGGAAGGGGAAAGCAAAAAAGGTTTAGCATAAGATTTGAAGAGTGAAAATGTTAAAATTAAAAATGTCAAAGCTATGTGGATTAAGATTCTGTTAGTAGAAGACAATCCGGCTGATGCTGATTTGCTGGCAGAGCTGCTAGAAGTATCTGTGGGCGTAGAATGGGAACTGGTGTCTGTTGAGTTTCTGCACGAAGCGATCGCACATCTGAGCAAACAGCCCTTTGATGTAGTTTTGCTCGACCTTTCTTTACCCGATAGCCACGGTTTGGTAACCCTAACTCGCCTGCGAGAAGTTGCCCCGGATACGGCAATGGTGGTAATGACGGGCTTGGATGATGAGGCGATCGCCCTTGAATCAGTTCGCTTGGGAGCTCAAGATTACATTGTTAAAGGTCAAATTACCACCCAATTATTAGTGCGGACGATCCGTTACGCGATCGAACGCTCTCAAACATTTCAAATGCTCAGGGAAAGCGAGCGGCGTTTTCGGGCGATTTTTGACTCTTCGTTTCAGCTAACCAAACTGCTGACTCCCGAAGGAATCGTGCTGGAAGTGAACGAGACAGCGCTAGAATTTACCGGAATGCGATCGCAAAATATTATCGGCCGCCCGATTTGGCAACAGCCGATTTGGCAACAGTCACCAAATGCTAAAGCACAATTAAAAGAAGGGATCGCCAAAGCTGCTACGGGCGAATTTTTTCGCAGCGAAATGGACTTGTTAGGAACAGGCGGCCAAATAGTGACGGTTGATTTCTCGCTGAAACCTGTTAAAAATGACACAGGACAAATTTTGCTGCTGATTGCTGAAGCCCGCGACATTAGCGATCGCAAGCGAGCGGAAGCCGAAATTCTCAAAGCACTCGCACGAGAAAAAGAACTTTCCGAACTCCGAGCTAAATTTGTCACAATGGTTTCCCACGAGTTCCGCACCCCATTGACAACCATCCAATTTTCGGCTGGATTGCTGCAAGATTACAGTTCTCAATGGTCAGAAGATAAAAAATCTCTTCATTTTGTGCGGATTCAATTAGCAATTAAACGCATGACAGAGTTATTAGAAGATATCCTCGTAATTGGGAAAATCGAAGCAAATACACTACAGTTTCAACCGATTTCCTTAAACATCGAAAAATTCTGTCGTCAACTCGTAGAAGAGCAGCAGCTCAACGACAGCAACCAACACCCGATCGCCTTTAAACATGAAGGCGGCAACTGCGACGCTCAAATGGATGAAAAACTGCTGCGGCAAATCTTGGGAAACGTCCTTTCAAATGCCATCAAATATTCCCCCGCCGGCAGTTCAATTTCCTTGCACCTCAAATGTCAAAATGAAGAAGCTGTTTTCCAAGTTCAAGACCGGGGCATCGGAATTCCCCAAGCCGATCGAGAGCGGATCTTAGAAACTTTTTACAGAGCTACAAATGTGGGCACTATTTCTGGAACAGGTCTCGGTTTAGCAATTGTGAAAAGGGCTGTGGAACTTCACGGTGGCAAGCTCGCGATCGACAGTCAAGAAGGAAACGGTACCATTTTCACTATTACCTTACCTTTAATTTGCGCCAGCGAATAATAACTGAATTATTAACTACAAACATCCGCCGCTTAACGCTAAATTAAGTGCATAAAAAAACAAATTTGTCAAGTGTGTGAACCAGAATTTTCCCAAAAAACTACTAACTAAAAGGAGCAATCACCGTGACCAAGATTTTGGTAATTGAAGATGAAAAGTCGATTAGAGAAAATATTTTAGAGTTGCTGGAAGCCGAGAATTTTCAAGGAATTGGAGCGATTAACGGCCGAGTCGGCATCAAATTGGCGATCGAACAAATCCCGGATTTAATTTTGTGCGACATGATGATGCCGGAAGTGGACGGTCACTGCGTCCTCAAAGCTTTGCGCTCCGAACCCCTAACTGCCACAATTCCGTTTATTTTCCTCACAGCAAAAGCCGATAAAAGTGACGTTCGCACGGGCATGGAACTGGGAGCAGACGATTACATTACTAAGCCTTGTACGCCGCAAGAACTGCTAAAAGCAATTGCTATTCGACTTGAGAAACATAAAACAATTAGCAGGCAATCTCAAAAAACGCTAGACGAATTGCGCACCAATATTAGTATGTCGTTCCCCCACGAATTGCGGACTCCTTTGAATGCCATTCTGGGTTTTTCCGAGCTGATTTTGTCAGAATATCAGCTTTTCGAGGAATCAGACATCTTAGAGATGATCGGTCAAATTAACACTTCCGGTCATCGCTTGTACCGACTGATTCAGAATTTTTTGCTGTATGCAGAACTGGAGATAGCAGCCACAAATCCCGAACTGCTAAAGGAGATGCGCAACAGCGAATTTAGCTGCGTCAAATCTTTGCTGGCTGAAAAAGCGCGTCAGCAAGCGAAACAGGCGAATAGAACAGACGATTTACACTTAAATTTGCAAGATTCGTCGGTGGCTATGGATTCTATGAGACTCACAAAAATTGTTGAGGAACTGCTGGACAATGCCTTCAAATTTTCTTTAGAAGGAACGCCTGTTTTCTTAAGCAGTTTGGTGGAAAATCAGACTTTTATTCTGTCTGTCAAAGACCAAGGCCGCGGCATGACTGCCGATCGGATTGCACAGCTAGAAGCTTACAGGCAGTTCGATCGCAAACTTTACCAACAAGCAGGTTTGGGATTGGGGCTGGCGATCGTTCAACGCCTTGCAGAATTGCACGGAGGAGAATTTAAAATAGAAAGTTTGCCGCAGCAAGAAACTATTGTTTGCGTTTCCCTGCCTGTCTAAACAATAATTATGCAGGAGCGATCGCCCGTTTCACACACCGCTGCATATAAATTTGAGCTACCTTATCCCTAGGGTTGATTTGCAGGCACGCCGAAAACAATCTTGTAGCTTCCACAAACCTGTCACTATTGTAGAATACCAAAGCTTGCTCAAAGATTGTCTTTGTCTCTAACTTTTTCTGCCGCAACTCTGGCGGATCGGCCGCAAATACTTCATAAACTGTTACCATTCGCGATTTGCCTTTAACTGTTACGCGATCGATCAACCTAAAATCATAAATATCGTTCAACTGTATAAAAGTATTGTGAGTAATTAACATCGACACTCCATACTCTTTCGTCAAATTTTCCACGCGGGAAGCTAAATTTACCGCATCGCTAATCACCGTGCTGTCCATCCGACTTTGACCGCCAACCGTGCCTAACATCAAAGAACCCGTATTGATTCCAATACCAATTTGCAGCGGCGGGCGATCGGGTCGATTGCGGCTAATATTATACTCGTTAAGCTGTTCTAGCATCGCAATTCCAGCTTTCACAGCATCGTCCGCACTGCCATTAAACAGAGCCATAATCGCATCGCCAATGTATTTATCAATAAAGCCAAGATTTTCAGTAATTGCCGGTTCCATCCGCGACAAATAAGCATTAATAAATTGAAAATTTTCTTCGGGATTCATCGTTTCAGAAAGAGAAGTGAAATCGCGAATATCTGAAAACAGCACCGACATTTCTTTCTGTACCTGATCGCCTAATTTTACTTCCAGAATACTTTCATATCCCAGAAAGTGGAGAAATTCGTGCGGCACGAACCGCCCGTAAGCATCTGTTAATTTTTCTTCCGCTGCTAAAGCTTTTTCCAACTCGTCTGTGAATTGGCGGCGCTCGGTTTCTACCTCTTGACGCTCTGTGATGTCTTGAAATGCTGCGATCGCGTAAACTATGTTTTTCCGTTCGTCGTAGATTGGAGTCGCCCAAACCTCGATCGGCACAATCCGATCTGACCCATGAATTTCTAGATCGTCCATACGCACAAATTCTCCCCGCAACGCCCGAACAATCGGTTGGCGAGCGCTCGGATACAATTGATTAGTTCCAGCGTCGTAAAAATGATAAGCTTCAGGAAATTTGTCAGTACCCCCATCAGAAATTAAACCTTGGGCTAGTATCCTTTCGCCCCAAGAATTCATGTAAAAAGGTTTACCCTTACCATCGACAACAAATATTCCCACCGGCATCGCTTCCAGGAATTGAGTCAATCGGCTTTCGTTTTCTGACAGTGCCTCATTTAACTTTTCTTCGGCTGCCAAAGCTTTTTCTAAATCATTAGTAAACCTGATTCTTTCCACTTCCACCTGTCTTTGCAAACTAATATCCTTAGCAAAACCCTGATAGTAAAGCACTTCACCGTTAGCATCATAAACTGTGCGCGCATACTCAGAAACCCAGATAATGCTGCCATCTCGACAGTAAACCTGAGACTCAAACTCACACAGAGTACCGTGCTGTTTCATCAGCGCCAGAAACTCTTGACGGCGGTTCGGTTGCACGTACAATTGCTGCTGAATATCATTAATACTTTCTATCAATTCTGACGCGGAATCGTAGCCGTAAATTTCCGCCAGAGCAGGATTCGCACTGATAAAATGTCCGTCCGGCGTCGTCTGAAAAATACCTTCTAGAGCATTTTCAAATATCCCGCGATACTTCTCTTCAGCTTGAATTAGCGCCGCTTCAGCTTCCTTGCGTTCAGTTATGTCACTAAAAGCAATAATCGCATAGGAAATGTCGCCTGTAGAATCATAAATTGGAGTGGCCCAACTCTCCACCGGAATAATCTTACTGCCCGTCCGAATTTCTACATCTTCAGTCCGCACATTTTCGCCCCTGAGCGCCCGCATAATTGGCAATTCTTCCACAGGGCATCTCTCATTAGTTCCGGCTTTATAGAATTGATAAATTGCTGCTTTCTGCTCCGAATTAATATGCGGCACAGTGCCTTTGCCAAATACCTCCCGCGCCTTCTGATTCGCATAGAAAGATTGCCCGTTCGCATCAAGTACACACACGCCCAAGGGCATAGCTTCCAGATATTGCGTCAACCGACTTTCGTTTTCGTGGAGTTTGGCAATCAGCATCGCTTGCTTGCGGTTTAATCTTACCAATTCCTGATTCATCTCCTGAAGTTCTATTTGTTTTTCAGCTAATTCTTTGTCTTGAAAATATCTGTATATTGCCTCAGTAACAGTTAATTTTAAGTCATCAGATTGCCAAGGTTTAGGTATGTATCGGTACAATTTAGCATAATTAATAGCATTGGCTACGGCCTCCAAATCAGCCTGCCCCGTCAGCATAATCTTGAGAGTCTTCGGCGAGATGGCATGAACGCTTCTTAATAGCTCGTCTCCTTTCATATTAGGCATGATATGATCGGAAATAACCAAAGGAACTTCATACTGTTCTGCTAAAAGTTCTGACAGCAACTCTAAAGCTTCTTCGCCGCTTTCCGCCATTTCAATTAAATATTTATCTTCAAAAGCTTTTAGCAGGTCGATTTCCAGACTATCGAGTATAGTCGGCTCATCATCGACACAAATAATGACTGGTTTTTTCATAAAATTGCTAGACCAGACTTGATGGCTTCAATTAATTCTTGATTTTGCCAAGGTTTTTGTATGAAAGCATGAAGATTTGCTTTAGTTTTTGTTCGTTCGATTGCTTCTTGGTCTGCTTGTCCCGTCAGCATCACAGTCACAATTTGCGGATATTTTTGATGAATTTTAATCAGCAACTCATCTCCTTTCATTCCGGGCATCAACCAATCAGAGACAATCACTAGAATGTTAACATCAGCTTCACATAGCTCTTCAATAATCTCCAGGGCTTCGGCAGCACTTTCAGCAAATTCGCAAAGATATTTACCGTTAAATGCCTGTTGCAGTTCAATTTCCAGACTTTCCAAAACCGCTACTTCATCGTCAACACACAAAATTGCTGGTTTAGACATCGCTAGTTTCCTTTTTTAGTCTGGCAGGCTGAACCCCGATGGGTAAGCACACCGTTTTCCAAATTCTACATTCCGCGCGAGCAGACTGCAAATTTTTAGCCCAGACTGAAGTCTGGGGCGCTTTACCTACTCAGTTAAATTAATCGGCAAAGACACTGTAAATGCAGTTTTACCTGGCACAGACTCCACATCAATTTTACCCTGATGTTTTTCAATTATTTTGTTAACAATATCTAATCCCAACCCGCTGCCTTCTCCCGCAGGTTTGGTAGTAAAAAATGGCTGAAAAATTTTAGGCAAAATCTCCGGTGGAATTCCCTTGCCGCTGTCAGTGATTTTTACGATGATGCTAGTATCTTGCTGTAGCGCCTCAATTGTTAAATTTCCTTGATTGTCCATCGCTTGTAAGGCATTGTGAATTAAATTTGTCCAAATTTGATTTAGTTCGTCGGGATAACACAGTACCGCAGGCAATTGAGCTTGATAGTTTCTGACGATTTCCACACCCTGCTTTATCTGGTTCTGATAAAGAGTTAATACAGTCTCAATTCCCTCAGTAATATTCACCTGTAATTTTTCCCCGTTTACATCGTAACGCGCATAATTTTTCAGGGCAAAGACGACTTTTGCTGCGCGTTCTGTAGCGGTAGAGATGGTTCGGGCGCTTCTGTGAATGCTAGCAAAGTCGTAGGCTGTTTTTATAATGTTTTCGCTGTCAGGGTCTTTGAGCAAGGGCAAGAATTCTTGCAGGTTTCCCTGCAATCCGATATTGACTAAAATGCTAGCAAGGCTATCAGCATTGTCAATGCTTTCCGACTCTAGTTGCTGCTTCAGCCCTTTTTTAAATTCCCGTTTTTCTCGCGTAGATAAAGAGTAAGTTTGTTGGCGGGAACTGTACATCAAACTCAAGAAATCTTGCTGGCGTTCGGCTGACAGTTCTTTAAAAAAAACTGGCAAACTTTCGAGATTGTTATCCAAAAAGTTGGTAATGTTGCCAATAGACGATCGAATTGCTCCCAGCGGCGTATTAATTTCGTGAGCAATGCCCGCAATCAGTTGCCCTAATGCAGCCATTTTTTCCGATTGAACTAATTGATTCTGAGTAGCTTGCAGTTGGTCTAAAGTGACTGTCAGTTCATCGTTTTTCTGTTGGAGCTTTTTTTGCAACTGGCACATTGCTAAATGGGTTTCTACCCTAACTAGAACCTCTTCCACCTGAAAGGGCTTGGTAATATAATCAACCCCGCCCACAGCAAAGGCTTTGACTTTATCTAGTACGTCATTAATCGCGCTAATAAAAATTACCGGAATGTCGCGAGTGCGTTCATCAGCTTTGATTTTTTCGCAAACTTCATACCCGTTCATTTCGGGCATCATAATATCCAGCAAAATTAAATCGGGAGGCATACCTTTTGCCGCCGACAGCGCTAACTCCCCGCTAGGTACGGGGCGGACTTTATAGCCCTTGCCATTCAAAATTCCGGCTAGCAGCCGCAAATTAGCTGGAGTGTCGTCAACTACTAAAATATTACCGCGATCGGTGCTGGGAAGCTCGTTATTCATGTGATATTGTTTGAGAAATTAACTTTAAAACTTTGTCGTACTCGAAATTTTCTATACAATTTGCGATCGCACCGGCCGTTACTGCATCCTTTAATCGAATTTGCTCGATCGAGCTATCAATCAAATCCATATCTGCATTCAGTATCGCCAGCTTTAAATCAGCTATTAACGGCTCAGGCAATTTCACGAAGTCAGCCACAGTCATTTCGCCCCGATCGCGCTCTTTGATTGCCGATAAATTAGCTTGACCGGGATCTTCATAAATATAGCGCACTCCGATCTGTTTGTGCATAGCATCGAAAATATCCGTTTCCCGGAAAGGTTTCCGCATAAAAGCATCGCAGCCCGCCGACAAAATAACTGCCCGTTCTTCCTCCAAAACGCTCGCAGTCAGCGCAACAATAGCAGTAGCTTGACCTTTAATAGTTCCTTTAATGTATTGCGTTGCTTCGTAGCCGTCCATAACAGGCATTCTCATGTCCATCCAAATTAAATGCGGCTCCCAACTGTCCCAAATCTCAATAGCTTCTTGACCGTTAGTAGCTTCTTTCAGTTCAAAACCCAGAGGATTGAGAAGTTTAATTAATAATTGGCGGTTTAACGGTTTATCGTCTACTATCAAAATTCGATAGGGGTTTTGGTTTGGTTCGAGCGCAATCACATTGCGAGTCGGCTTTTTGCTTTCAATATCAGCCGCATCGACCCCAATAACTTTAATATCAAACTTAAAATTAGTACCCTTGCCGACAGCAGAACTGACCCTCATCTCGCCGCCCATTAATTCCACAAATTTGCGGCTGATTGGCAATCCCAAGCCTGTACCTTCTTGCGAATCTTTGCCTGTCTGGGTTTGCACGAAAGCTTCAAAAAGATTGTCTAATTCATTGGCAGAAATACCTGGGCCAGTATCTTCGACTTCAAAATGAAGAAACAAGGAATAAGCAGAAGCTGAATAGTCATTTTTGGTTGCATAACTCGCGTTTTCTGAGTGACTTAATTGGGATTGCTTAAGATTATTACTTGCTGAAATCTCTGTATTCTTTGATTCTTCTGAAAGCTTATTTTTTTCGCCTTCTGCCTGCTGATTTCCGCCTGAATAATGCTTGCTTACTCTGACCGAAACACCGCCCTCATTGGTGAATTTAAGAGCGTTATTCAGCAGATTAATTAAAATTTGCCGCAACTTTAACTCATCAGTTTCTACGTATTGGGGTACATCGGTACTGCGCTCAAAAACTAACTGTAATTCCTTCTCATCTGCTTTGAGTTGAAACATATCTTCTAATTCGTTTAGCAGGCGATAGAGGTCGAATTTTTTCGGATTTAGGGTGGTGCGCCCCGATTCAATTTTAGATAAATCGAGCACGTTATTAATCAGGGTGAGCAGGTGTTCTCCGCTGCTGCTAATTATGCTAAGATTTTCTTGATGTTCTCGGGATAGAGTTTGGCTGCGAGTCATCAGTTGGGAAAAGCCGAGAATTGCATTGAGAGGCGATCGCAATTCGTGGCTCATGTTAGCAAGAAAGGTGCTTTTAGCTTGATTCGCTACTTCCGCTTTGTCTTTAGCTACAGCCAATTGGGCCGTCCGCTCTTGCACTCGCTGTTCTAAAGTTTCAAAAGATTGTTGCAGTTGTTGAGCCATGCTGTTAAATGACTTGGCTAATTCCCCCAATTCATCGGAGCGTTCGCTTTCTACTGTTTTGTCCCATTCACCTTTAGCAATATTTTTTGCTGCTGTATTTAAGCGCAAAATAGGATTTGTCACCCACCGAGAAGTCAGAATGCCGATCGCTACAGCTACTCCTAAAGCTGCCAAACAAAGCAATATCGCTGTGCGGGTATTGGCATCGATTTCTTTGGTGAAATCTGCTTCAGGAACCACAACCACAATCAGCCAGTCTAAACCTTTGCCATCTTGGAATGGTTGAATTTTTACAAATTGTCGCTTGCCGTCTATTTCAAAATTCAAGAGATAGGAAGTTTTAATTTCCTTTAATTCCCGAAAACGAACTGCTACATATCTAGCTGTAGCTTGAGTCGAGGGGTCAACACTCTCTTCTGCTTTGAACAGTTCTTTTTTATTATCTTTGGTACGGAATGGTTGTTCCGCAGTTGAAGTTGCCAGTAACGTACCATTCTTTTCGACAATAAATGCTTGCCCGGATTTGCCAATTTTGAGACTGTTTAAAAATCTGCCTATATAGTCTAGACGCAAGGCAGAAATTAATACTCCTTCTAGCTGATTATTTTCGTATACGGGTTGGAGTGCGCTGAGTATTAATGTCGGTTCTAGAAACGAAATATAAACTGAGCTCCAAGTTGGTTGGCCAACATTAGCCGCATTTTGGTACGAAGGATGTTCGCGGATGTCAAACTTTTTGACAACTGTTGCTACGGTAGTGCGATCGCCTGTATCATTAGTATTGTAAGAATAAAAATCAAAACCAGTAGATTTGCCTGACACATTAATCATTAAAGAGCCATTTGACAGTTTTTCTCCGGTTCGATAGTCTCCATTTTTGTTGCCAATAGATGTAAAATTGATATAGGGATATAATTGTACTTGCCGCCAAAGATATTTCTCCCAAGCTGATAAGTTTTCCATCTTTAACAACCCGAGCTTAACAGCATCGAGCTTGCTTTGATTGATTTGATGCGGAGTTGTCAGGTAAACTTGGAGGTTTTGCTCGACACGCAAACTCACTTCGCTCATTAACTGGCCGGCAAGGTTATTAACGGCTTTTTGTCCGTTTCTAAAAGAGAGATATCCTACGAGTCCCACGGCTCCCACGATTTGCAGTACAAATGGAACTATGAGAACAGTTCGCAACGATAATTTGTCTAAAATTTTAGAAACCATAGGATTCAGAGTTTTTGTGTACTTAGGCTAGAACCGTCCTTGCAGAGACTGTCTTAACAGCAGCGCCATCTAATGCCGATTAGCTAGAGGGCATTGATGCGGGCTATATTAGCCACAGTAGATGCTTAACCCCGATCGCCTGTGAACCTAATCTTTGCTATATCAAAGTCTATTATTTTACCCATTGTCGTATTATTTTGACGATTTAGGTAAAATTTGCAGTCTCGGGCTGCGAGAAGCCTGATGCACGCTCTAAGCGCGAGTGGCACCCCATAGGCCCGGCACTTTGGAGACTGCCGATCGAATTTGCGATCGTCCTTGCCATTTTGCGCAAGGCGTGTTATAGTCGAAAAAGTTGAGGGCACGTAGCTCAGTGGATAGAGCATCAGGTTCCGGTCCTGAGGGTCGGGGGTTCAAATCCCTCCGTGCTCATATAAATTAAGGATTCGATCGATCGTTCGCGCTCGATCGTTTTTTAATGACAAATTCTTCTAGATTTATGGCTGTTTGGGCGAGGAGAACTCAGAACACAGCTATTCGGCGGTGCGCACCGCGCACCGCCGAATAGCTGCACAACAGACGGCTGACTCTCAAATATCGTCATCGTTTTGACCTTGCACGCCCTGGAGAATCCGCGATAACTCACTCTTCTCATTAACTGTAATCCGAGTCGGAGAACCGCTGATAATCCGTTCGTAACCGCGGAACGAATCTTTAATTTGCGGGCCTCTTTCAGTAATCGTGTATTCCCGAATCCCTTTGTCATGCCACGAACCGCGCATCTTAAACACATTAATTGCCCGCGACATTTCCCCTCGAATCTCTACATACTGAAGCATGATAATCGTGTCAGTAATCGTAGAAATATGGGAGTCCGTAATCGAATTAGAACCCATAAACTGGTCGCTTGTATTCGTGAAAAAGCCGGTTATTTCTTCCTGCTTCGCAAAACCCGTCACTCCGATCACAAATTGCCTGAAAGCATTATTGCTGACACCCCTAGCTAAGGCCGACAGCGAATCTATGGCAATTCTAGAAGGTTTGAATTCAGCAATTTCTGATTTAATAGTCTGCAAGTGGTCTTCCAAACCCGCAGATTCCGGGTAAGTACACAGCAGCTTCAGCAGTCCTTTCTGTTCCATTTCCTCAAAATCAATACCCCAAGAATAAGCATTGCGGAACAACTGAGCCCGCGACTCTTCATAGGCAAAAAGCAGCGCCCGATTGCCGTTCATACAAGCATTCTGCAAGAACTTGCTCACCAACAGCGTTTTGCCGGTTCCCGTCGCGCCCGTCGCCAAAATAATCGAGTCTTTAAAGAAACCGCCGCCGCACATCTCGTCGAGAGTTTTATCGCCTGAAGAAACCCGCACGTTAGAAGACTTTTGAGTTAATCGCATCGCCCCCAATGGGAAAATATTAATTCCGTCATTAGTCATGGTAAAAGGATATTCGCCTTTCATGTGAGTTGTACCGCGCAACTTCAAAATTTCGATGGTGCGGCGGCGGCGTTCCCCTTCCAAAACGTTGCGAACAATTACTACATTATCCGACACAAACTCTTCCACTCCAAACCGCGCCACCGGACCGTATTCTTCCACCCGTTCGGTAGTCATAACTGTAGTTGCGCCTACTTGTTTGAGGCGCGCAACTAAGCGAAAAATTTCTCGGCGCACCACGGATGCAGCGTCGTACTGCTGAAATACGGCCGTCACCGAATCTATAGAAACCCGCTTGGCTTTGTACTTGCGAATTGCGTACTGAATTCGCTCGATTAAGGCTGATAAATCAAAGTTTCCTACGATATCTTGACCTTCCGGATCGGGGGAAGCGTCCAAAATAAATAGCTTGCCTTCATCGATTAACTGTGCCAGATCCCAACCGAAACTGCAAGCATTTTTAATAATATCTGTCGGAGATTCTTCAAAAGTTACTAACACTCCAGCTTCGTCAAAATGGGTAATTCCGTTATAGAGAAATTGTACTGCAAATAAAGTTTTTCCCGTTCCTGACGTGCCGCTGACTAGGGTGGTTCTGCCGCTCGGCATTCCGCCGTGACTGATGTCATCGAAACCCTCAATCATCGTGCGAATTTTTTCAACGCCTGCCGTTACCAATCCTTCTCGTTGAACCGTTTGACTAATTTCATTCATGTCGATTTTTGTCAACTCTCAGTATTCTTTAGTTGTCACTCATTAACCGCAGGTCGTGAGTCTTTGTACCCAGCTTTTAGTTTTGGCTCTTGCTCAATAACTAATGACTGCTGACTGCTGACTAATGAGTGTCACCTGATTATCTTATGAATTCAGGTCTTCTTCGCGAAGTTCTTCATAGAGCAAATCTAATCCTATCAGAACTTTCTCGCGATCGGACAAATCGCCAATAATTTTTCGGACCGGCGGCGGCAGGATTTTCGCCAGCGTCGGGGTTGCCAAAATTTTGTCCTCTTCTGCTAGCTGAGGATTTTTGAGAACGTCTATGACTTTCAGCGCGTAGACTCCTTGAAATTCTTGTTCTAGGATGTCTTTTAGGGTTTTCAAAGCTCGCACTGAGTTGGGAGTATTCCCCGCAACGTACAGCTTCAGAACGTAGGTTTTCTTCAGAGGACTCATGAACTTTTTTAAATGTTGAGTATTAGTTGCTAGATGTTAGTTGTAGTTGTTATTTGTCTGGAATCCGCTGTTCTTTCTTATTTTATAATAATTTCAGCCTCGCGCTCGCGCGGCCGTCGGGCCTTCTCCTTTCTTTTTTGTTAAATTCTACCTTCTACCTTATTATTTCTTAAATTCGGCAGTCGGGCCTTCTACATTTTAACCTCAGATGCCTCTTTTGGAATCGATCGCCGGTACATCTCGCACATATGAGCGATCGCGTCAATCAGGGTCAAGCGGTAATCGAGCAATATTTCCTCGTTGCGCCCTTCTAATTGTAGCTGTTTAGCAAACTCGTCCATCAATTCCATGTGAATTTCTACAATTTGAGTCACGGGAACGTCAGCAAAAAAAGCCAAATTCACAAATTCATCTATTTGATTGTTGACCGCAGTATCTTGAGAAAAATAATTCAAAACGATGTCGCGATAACTTGACTTGAGTTGCTCCAAAAACTTTTGCTTCTCTGCTCCAGACAGATTTCGCAAAAAAATCTGGGAATTTCTTTTATAATAGACACCTAAGTATCCTAATCGCTCCCGTAATTTTTCCGCCAGCCGCCGCTGCTGTCGGCTTAGCAAACTTTGAGCTGTTAATTGGGCCGTCGCATCTACTGTTGCGGATTGGTAATTGACAGGAACCGGAGTTGAAAGTTTCAGAAATTGTGCGATCGCCCGATCGATACCTGCACCTATTTCGCTCGCTTGAGCGAGTGCCAGTTGCACCTCAGCAGGGTGGTAAAAAAAAGCACAACTTTGCTCTTGACTCTTGTCGGCGGTACTAGCGGCAGCCTCAAAACTCTCAGAAGGTGGTGCTTCGGGCCTTCCATCCTCCCCGGGCTGGGGGGAAAAAATCACTGCTGGCAAAAAGATCGATCGTTCTTGCAGCTTGCTCAGAAGCTCGCGCAGATCCCCATCTACTTCAAAAACCAAACAATCGACGTGGTAATTGTGCTTAAAGAACCCCAAAAACTCCACCGCCGACTTAATATGCGTTAAAGCATAGCGTTCGCCCCTCAAAAGCTCGATCGCAGAGGCTGCGATTTTCTCAGATCGGACAAAAATACCGATCGACAGTTGAGGAAGCAAAGCTGTAGGTGAAACGCCGGCATTGCCCGAAAGTGCTGGATCGCTCAGAGTTGATATCTCCTTTACAAAACACTTAACATTTTAACAATTATCGCAACATTGACTGTAAGCAATCTTAACAGCAAAATTGGTAACAAGTTGCTCACAGAGGGATAATTAAGGTCTACTCTTTAACTTTTGTGTCAAGCACCCTAAGCCTGATTTCTGCAATTAAGCTTAAGCCTTAAAATAAGTGATAGTCAACTCAAATCGGCTGCGGGCATCGAACTCACAGGTCTCGGTGCCGATCCCCGGTCTGATAGCGAACTGATATAAAACAAATAAGATACAGAAATCCGCAGCTACGTTGGGTATCAAAAATATTACTGCTATTGATAGCAGACTCTCAGGTTTGTTATGCCACTCACCAGCCCCAGTCTCAAGAATTTTATCCAGCCAGTGCCGCTGTGCCAATCCACGGCGGCGCTAGAATCTCTGCGGTCAATTTTTCGCTCCTGTAACTGCGATCGAGTCGCAGTAGTCAACGAACAGCTACAGCCCCTGGGATTAGTTTACCTCCGCAGCCTTTGGGCACGCGTTGCCGATCGCGCAAACGACTGGCAACAACCTTTGTCAGAAAGCCCGATCGCGATCGAACCCGTCAGGGCAGTACCGGCCGCTCTGAGCGTCAGCGAATTCTGGCAGTACATACAAACAGAGGAACTTAACACCCCAGCCCGGCTCGACCAAATCGCCGGCGGTTCCTCCAAAAGCCCGATCGCCCTCACAGATGCCAGGGGTCAATTTTTAGGACTGCTAGACAGCCTGAGCCTGCTGCAATTCGCCGCACTTAACAGCAGCCTGACAGAGCAGCCAAAAGCAGTCAAAGAAATCGAATTAATACCCGTTTCCGCAGCCATCGCCACCGCCCTAGACGCTCAAGTGCGCTTTCTAGAAGCAGGATTGAAACCCTCGGAAAACCTCAACTCCTTAGTGCAACTGCTGGAAAAACTGCCCCTGCCCCTGAGATTGCAAACCCCCACCGGACAAATAGTCAGCCAAAACGCAGCGTGGCGGATTTTGCTGGGAGCAGGCCCAGAACCAATTCCAGAACCAGCAGCAAATTTGGGCAAACACTCGCCCCACAAACCAAGCCATTTAACAACCGAATACACGAGCGCGCAGGTAGAAGCCATCACCCAAGAATGCCGGAGCTTAGTAGGAGCAAGTAGGGGCGATCGCGATTCAACCGCACCCACCAGTTGCCCGTTGCCCCTGTACGCCGCCGCCTCCCCCTCAACCTTAACCGCTCCAGCTTGGTGCCCCACCGCCGGCAAACCAGATACCTACATTTGCGAGTGCCCCGTACAAAAAGGCCAACAACGGATCTGGCAATTTGTCAAACAACCGCTCTGGGACCAGCTAATTTTAGTCATGGGACAAGATGTCACCGAAGAACATTTAGTCGCCAAAGAACTAGCAGCAAAAAACGCAGATTTAATCCACCTCAACCGACTCAAAGACGAATTTTTATCCTGCATCAGCCACGAACTAAAAACCCCGCTCACCGCCGTCCTCGGTTTGTCCAGCCTCCTCAAAGATAAATTGATCGGAGAACTCAACGACCGCCAAACGCGCTACGCCAAACTAATCCATAAAAGCGGGCGGCATTTAATGACAATAGTTAACGACATTTTAGACTTGACCCGGATGGAAACCGGGCAGCTAGAACTAATTCCAGAATCGGTAGAAATAGCAGCCACCTGTAAAAGATCCTTTGAACAAGCCCAACAACTGCAACAGCAAGAAGAAAAATCCCCTCCCCAGCCGAGCACTCACAACAGCGCAGCAAACGCAGAACCCTCCGCTCAAATCGAATTTACACTCGAAATAGAACCGGGACTGAGCTATTTAATTGCAGACGAACTGCGGCTGCGACAAATGCTCGTCAACCTCCTTTCCAACGCCCTAAAATTCACTCCCACGGGCGGCAAAATCGGATTGAAAGTAAATGTTTGGGAAGGCTGGCTCGCATTTACAGTTTGGGACACCGGCATCGGCATCCCCGCCGACAAACAGCACCTGATTTTTCAGAAATTCCAACAGCTAGAAAGCCCCCTCACCAGGCGCTTTCAAGGAACCGGACTGGGACTGGTACTCACTCAACGCCTAGCTCGGCTTCACGGCGGAGACGTTTCGTTTATTTCCTCAGAAAACCAAGGCTCTCAATTTACCCTGTTGCTGCCGCCAAGTCCTCCGGGAAACAGCTCTGAAGAATCCCCAGGAGGCACCCAGGCCGAGTCAGAATTATTAAAACCAAAATATCAGACTCCGATCGCCAATTCTCGCTCTCGTTTAGTATTAATAGTCGAAGCAGTTCCCAAATATATCGAAGATTTAACCAACGTCCTCTCCGGTTTGGGCTACCAAGTAATAGTCGCCCGTTCCGGCACCGAAGCGCTGGAAAAAGCCCGCAGGTTCAGTCCCGAAGCGATTTTCCTCAACCCGCTGCTGCCGCTGCTGTCCGGTTGGGACGTGCTGACGCTGCTCAAGAGCGATGCAGATACCCGATCGATTCCGGCGATCGTCACGGCCACCAGAGGCGAAAAAGAACGGGCTGCTGTCAACCGAGCCGAAGGGTTTTTGAGCTTGCCAGTCGAAGAACCCGCTTTGCGCCGGCTGCTGACCGACTTGATCGGTCAAAGTAATGCCAGTACCGCCAAAGTGAGGAATTCTTTAACCGTGTTGTGGCTAAGCCCGCAAAACAGTTCCTCTCACAGTTCCGCTTTACTGCTCAACCCCAACTACTGCCGGGTTCTAGAAGCAGACGACCTCGGCCAAGCAGAACTCGTGGCCCGAATTTGGCGGCCCGACGCGATCGTCTTGGACGGTACAAGTCAACTGCAAAACCCCTCAGCTTTTATCGAACAGTTAAGTCGGTCTGGAAATTTGGGTTCTCTCCCCTTGGTGACTTTAGATCCCGCAACTACGCAACTGGCAAATCAAGTCAAAGGATTGTCGGTATTTCCCTGTTTGGCAGCCGGCAGTCCCGACGGCACTGGGTTGGTGGCAAGTGCGTTGTGGCAAGTGATTCAAGTAGCTGCTGGCATGAGTTGGAAGCCCAGCATTTTATTGGCCGACATTTCGACTTTACCGGACTTGCACCGCACGGCTGGGGGGAACCCGACGAGAGAATTGGAAAATCGCGATCGATCGACAAAAGCCGAGATTCCGGTTCCCAATTCCCAGTTTTCTACTCCCAACCTTCAAGCTTTGATTCAGTACATCCAAACCGCAGGATTTCGAGGGTCGATCGCTCCCTGTTGGACAGAAGTTTTGCAGCAGTTGCAATATCAAAGCGTTGACTTAGTTTTGCTGTGCTTGCGAGATGCCCCCTCTGAATCAACCGCTATGTTGCAAGCGCTATCCAACCTGCGGCAAATGGCAGTAAAACTGCCAATTTTAGTCTGGGATTATCGGTCTGCTGTAAATTCGGAATCCGAGGCGATCGACTTTCTGCTGCAAGAAGTATCTGCCAAAATTTTGCCTTCTTCCTTATCGGCAGCACAATTGTTAGAGCGAATTCAACAGAACATACAGGGATAGCAGCGATTCACAAAAATTTACCCAATTATCTTTACAATTACTCATTACCTCGCCTAAAATGACTTATTTATTATCATAAAAGAACCATCAGGACAAGGCAGTGCCGTGTCCCTACAATTAATCGGGCGATGGTTACATCTTTTGATTGGGCGATGGCTGGGAGCTTGCAGCCCGTGCTACGATTATTTTGTGGTAGGGAAACGGCATTGCCGTGTCCAGAGTTGCCGTGTTGTCTGTCATCAAACCAGCAATAAATAAACAATCAGCTCTAAATCTATGACGACAAGTACACCTAAGATATCGGAGCTCGCCGTCATTGACTCCAGAGTAGAAGATTACTCAACTCTCGCCGCCAGCCTCAAACCGGGAACACAAATAATTGTACTCAACCCAGAAACAGACGGAATTGCACAAATTGCCGCCGCACTTAAAAACCGTACCGATATTAAAGCCGTTCACATCATTTCTCACGGCGAACCAGGAAGTTTGTTATTAGGTTCAACAAAACTAAATTCAGACAATCTCGACAGCTATCAAAAATCTTTAAAACAGTGGTTCTCGCCAGCAGTTACAAATAACAATAACAGCCAGACACAGATTTTGAACGCAGATACACGGACGCTGGATGCAACCGATCCAACTTCATCTGGGGGTTCAGAAACCGGTTTTTTTTACGAAAATACTGCGCTGCGGCCCGCAGATTCCGTAAAAAACCCGGTTTCTTCGATCGAAGTGGGTAAGTCTTATTCAAATTCCGCACCAGACATTCTCCTGTACGGTTGCGAAGTTGCTCAAGGAGATAAAGGCAATAATTTCATCTCAAAATTAAGCGAACTAACAGGTGCAGATGTTGCCGCTTCCGAAGACTTAACCGGGAATGCGAAATTAGGCGGCGACTGAATATTAGAAAAAGCAACCGGAAATATTGAAACGCCTTTAGCTTTTCAAATTGGAGTGATGGCAGCTTACGAAAGTGTCTTGGTTAACTTGAATGTTACAGACACAGCCACTCTTGCTAATGCAATTAACACTTCTGTTGGCGGCGATACTGTAACTTTAGTCAACAACATTACTCTCAATGCTGACTTGCCAATTATTACTAAAAGTCTCGATTTTATCAGCAATAATTTTGGAATTAGCGGCAATAATACTAGGCGAGTTTTTTTTGATAGGTAACGATGTCGCCGATCCTCCGACGCTGACAACTCCTACTGTTAATTTTACTAATCTAAAAATTACCAACGGATTTGCTAAAGGCGGAAATGGCGGTATTTGAGCAGCGGCGAAGGTTTGGCAGCTATTTTAGGGGTGCAAGCTAGCGCGATCGCCATTAATACAATCTAGTCCTGCGATGATTATTTGGATAATTATGGGTTATTATAGGCGATCGAGAAACCTTTATATTTTTTGCTGGGGCTGATCGCGTGCCTAATCGGATTCCTCTACTATTATCTCTGCTACTCGCACTCGGTTTGGGGGCAATGCCCAAGCCTGCTGTCGCTCAGGCACTCCTGCCTTACACCCTGCAAATCGACTCTGCCCAACTCGAACAAACAGCCTTGAGCCTTGCAGAAGAAGCCGTCCAGCTAGCCAGACTCCAGCAGTACGAACTCGCCGTACCCAGAGCCGAACTCGCCACACAATTAGCCCCCAAGAATGCTCAAACTTGGACTTTGTTAGGCAGCTTGTACCTTCAAGTCGAGCAGTTCGATAAAGGGATTGTAGCTTTGGGACAAGCTCAATCTCTGGCGCCAGAAAATTCCTCAATTAAATTTGCCTTGGGAGAAGCTCACTTTCGGCAGGCTCGCTACGACAAAGCAGTCGAATATTTGCAAGCAGGGTTGAAGTTAAAACCAGACACTCCAGGTGCATTATTTGATTTAGGCAATGCTTTTTATAAGCTCAAGCGGTTTGACGAGGCGATCGTCCAGTACGAAAAAGCCTTTGCTTTAGAAAAAAACCTCTGGCCCGCTATCAACAATATCGGATTAGTCAAATACGAAATGGGAGATGCCGATGGCGCTATCAAACGCTGGGAACAGGCGATCGCCCTCGACAACAAAGCAGCAGAATCAATGCTAGCTCTAGCAGTAGCACTCTACGGCAAAGGTGACAAAGAAAAAGGCTTCGCGATGGGAGAAGCAGCTCTGAAACTTGACAAACGCTATGCTACCGTAGAATATCTCAAAGAAAATCTCTGGGGCGATCGTTTAATTACAGCCACCCAAAACTTCTTGGCAACTCCCGAAATGAAAGCAGCACTTGCTAAAATTCAAGACACCCCACTCCCTGCCCAAATGTCGCCTTAATTGTAGTTAAGTTTGCAGTGAGGACGATCGTCCTCAAAACCTTTTTAATTATAAGTTTGTAGTAGTTAGTAGGGTGCTCTTCGGCGCACGGCCGTGCTTATGGCGCACCCTACAAATAGAGTTGGTGCGTAAGTTAAATTATTGCCACGAAGAAGTCGCTTTCTTCAATTATCCCATCTAAAATCTAAAATCTAAAATCCTATGACTGTTTCCCCCCTAAGCTGGACAGAATTAGAAGCCCTCACAGACTTTGAAATCGATCGCGTTAACGGCCCAACCAACGCTCAATCCCGGTTGCGCCTCTTCGGACAAACCGAATCCGATGTGCGAGTCACCCTGTACCGCGATCACCATGCTTGGTGTCCCTACTGCCAAAAAATCTGGCTGTGGCTGGAAGAAAAACAAATCCCCTACCGTATTGACAAAATTACCATGTTCTGCTATGGGGAAAAGGAAAGTTGGTACAAGCGCAAAGTGCCATCGGGAATGCTACCGGCGATCGAACTAGACGGCCGCATCATCACCGAAAGCGATGATATATTAATCGCCCTCGAACGAGTTTATGGCCCCTTGGGTTTGGGCATGGAAAACCCCGCAGTAATACCCATGCGGCGCTTAGAGCGACTGCTGTTTAGAGCCTGGTGCTCTTGGCTGTGCTACCCAGCAAGTTCAGCCAAAGTAGAACAGCACAACCGCGACCAATTTATCAGCGTCGTCGCCCAAGTAGAAAAAGCTCTGGCTAGCACTCCGGGGCCTTATTTCCTGGATGAATTTGGCACTGCGGATGTGATATTTACGCCCTACGTGGAACGCATGAATGCCAGTCTTTACTACTACAAAGGCTACTCGATGCGCGAAGAAAACCCCCGCTTTGCTGACTGGTTTGCGGCGATGGAAACCCGCCCCACCTATCGCGGCACTCAGAGCGATTTTCACACCCACGTCCACGATTTACCGCCTCAGATGGGCGGGTGTTATGAAAACGGCGAACCTCAGATGCTACTCAATAAAGCCCGCGTGGATAATGGGCCTTGGGCTGGACTCCCGGATGTGATGTATCCAGAACCGGAAACCTCCCGCGCTGAAGCACTCCACCGCGTCATCAAGCACCAGCGCAACATCGTTCGAGTCAATCCTGCTGATGACAAGTTATTCGATGAGGCTTTGCGTTGTGCTTTAACTTTGATGATGACTGGCGAAGTTTGTACGCCGCCGACTGGTTCTGATGCGGCTTTGCGGTATTTGCGCGATCGGGTAAATGTGCCCCGTGATATGTCGATTTACGCGGCGAAGCGCTTGAGGGAAGCTTTGGAGGAAACGGCGGCTTTGGTGGGTGATGGCCAAGGTTCTCCGATTCTATTGAAGCATCGGCGAGATCAAGATCCGGCTAATTTTGTGTAGGATTCTGGGGCGATCGGAATCAGACGGAATCGGTGTTGCTGCTGCTCTACTTCATCAGCTTGCTATCTGCTGGATTAATGAAACTAAAGGTTGATGTGATTTTTAATCCGGTTTTGTTTGAAGAGGAAGATACTGGGCTGGTGGAGTTGGCGATCGATCTTGAAGATGAGGTTGTCTATATTTTTAATCCTCCTCAACAGAGATGGAATACTCACTTTGTTTGGAATGCTGTGGAAGCGCTCGGGTTAACGGCGATCGGTCGAGCAACAGTGCAAGCCCTTGATTTGAATCGGTCAACTATGTTGGCAATTCGGGCCGAAGAGGAATTACGGGGTCGTCATCCTCCCCCAGAAGATATCAATCCCGTAGATACTGATTTGTAGGTAATTCTTTTGACTGAGGTTAGAATCAAGATGGCTTGAGGATCGTGGGTAGGAATTTGGGGCGATCGCGTGTTAAATTAACTTTTGAGAGCATGGTTAGTGATTACTTTTTGGGTGAGGAGGGAGCTAAAGACGATATAACTATTTTGAAAATATTTTTTAATCATTTATTGATCTGTGCCAGTTTATATTTAGCTGTTGCCGCTGAATCAATCTGGTCGGTAACTTCAGCCAAATAACATAGCGTATCGCAAATCTCACTTATAGACATTTGATGTTCTGAATTCAAAGTAAATTTTCCAGCGAAATATTGAAGAAATTGTTCATCTACAGATCCATTTCTATGAGAATACAAATGCCTTATTTGAAGTATCTTCTCTATTTCATTTTGCTTAGATTTATCAAGAACACCCAAATCGCTTATTTTTTTATTTTCCTTGATAAAACCTTTTACACTACCTTTGTGCAACTTACCAAGTTTTTTGTTTACCCAATACTCCACAAATTCTTGCAAGTCTGAACATTTTAAAACCTCTTCAATAGTAACTTGTTCGTTTGTTTTTAGTGTGGCCGGATTCGCAAGAAAAATCTCATACAACAATTCAGACAAATATGTTTCAAAGTTATCAACAAAGGAGGAAAACAATATTCTTGTAAGTATTTTCCCTTCTTGATTGATTGTCGGCGTATTTACATCTATTGGATAAAGCATCTGACCAAGATCATCTATTATCTTTAAAATACTTTGATAGTGTTTAATCAACTTGCTCTTGGCATTTGTTGCCTTTTCATTATATTCTTCAAGCTGCTGATTTATACTTTTTATTCTTAAATATCCGTTCACATTGAATTGAACTTCAGTAGGATTTGACAGTTGAACTTTAGCGCCAACTCTTTTATATATTTTATCTTCGACAGCAACTGAAAGGTCTGATTTTTCAATCTTTATTGCATAAAGTTTTTTGCCATTATATACAACGTATTGGTAATATACCTGCGGTCGGGGTGAAAGAATATCTAATGCTTTATGCGTAATCGTGTTGGCATAAAAGTCTTCACTTAAACCGTTGATTTCAAGATTATCTGACACACCCAAAATGATGTATCCACCCTCAGTATTAGCAAATGAACTGATTAGTTGAGCAATATTCCTGGATGGTGGCAAAACCGCTTTATATTCAAGCGTAGAGCTTTCTTCCTGTCCAATTATTTGGGCTACTTCATTTGTAATATCCATGTTTAAACTGGAATCCTATTAATACCTGTTATTTTAAGAATTTTGCCTAGAGTTAAATGTCTTGGTTCATCAACCCCGTTATCAATCCATAATTCTGCATAAGGATTATCTAAAATATCTTTTTCAGAGCTATAGTAAACAATCACCTCTCGATTGTCCGACGGTCTTACAACAACATATATAGGTAAACCATCTTTTTTTATTCCTCCAATTACAGTAGGAGCTAATTCTTGCCATTCTTCACAAGCGTACTTTGGATGTTTCTTTAAGTATTCAATAACATTAGTCTTAGCTCTACTAATTAAACCTTGAGCATATATAAACATTTCTTCTGTTGGTGTAGATGTATGAATAAATTGAGAAGCAAAATCGTTATCCTTCAAAGCTTCCTCAAGCTCTTTAAGCGATTTTACCCCTAAACTCACTAAAGTTTGTTCGGTAATTTGTATTTTAGAATTATTAGTAGAAATATTCTGAGCTAATTCCAGCTTTTTCCTTAAATCAGACACATCATTAGCACCGAAGTCCTTTAAGAGATTTGTTAGTTCTTCTGCTTTTTGAATTTCTTCACTCAATTCAGGGCTTGCCAGCTTTGAAAGAGGTATCTTACTTTTTAGAACTCGATATAAATTCTCTTTGTCTTCGATTGTATCCACCAATAGTTTTTCTTTTTTCCGATAAAGTTCGGTAAATAATTTTTTACCTGGATCTGGATTAGACTCAAACCATTCAGTAAGTTTTATAATAGCAAGCATTCTATTTTTGTCATTGTTGTCATCATCCTTAATCAAATTTTTGATGATTTCATTGGCAACATTTTGCATTGTAGTTGTGGTGTAGCTATACTCAAAATAGATGTCCTTGTGTATCAATCCTTTATAATAATTGTACCCAACTAAATATGCTATTTGTTTAAGTGTTTCATCTTCTATTTCATCTATTGAAAGCTCTTTACGTTTTTTAAATGCTCCTTCTTGATTCGGAATAAGTGTGTTGTTGTCAAAATAATTTTGTCCACCAATTTCATAGATAAACTCTATACAGTTGTTGAGCCAGACAAAGGATTCTTTATCATCTATCTCAAGCGTGTTAATTAATTCTGTAATATTGGCTTTAGCTTGTATATTTGCAACAAGCTCAGCGATATCCACCCTTTTGCAATCTTTCCAAATTAGTTTTGCCCATTTATGAATATGTTGTTTTGATGGCAGCTTATTTATTTTAAGATCAGATGAAAATTTCCAAATTTTCTCTCTGTCTTCTTCGTTTAAATTTGGGTCTGGGAAATAAACATCACCCAACAAAACTTTATCATTTTCAGTTTCTACAACTTTTGCCTTATAAATAAATTCCCTAATAGGTTTTTGAATAAAGTCTTTGTACCAGTTTTCATTAAAGTATATTTCATTTGTAGAAGGCATTTTAGTTTCGGCAAGATTATATAGATCAAAAAAATGTCCCTCTGAAACTTTAGAAATTAGATTTTTATACAATTCAACAGCATTTTCTAAAAGTTTCTGATTTTCTTTTACTTCTGTATTATCACTATCTTTTAGCCAAAGTCCATTTCTTTCAGTTTGTGGATTAAAAAAGAAGCTATTTACAATTACAGGAAAGTGAAAGTCCTCACTGCCAATAAGAGGAAAATCGCAAAATAATTTTGGAAAATTTTCTATGCTTTTAACTGAATAGCCTCTTTCTGTTTCTTCAATTTCGGTAGCAATCTTTACCTTATCATCAGACGCATATAAAATGAAAATATTAGTTTTCTTTTTATTTTTGTTTTTTGAAATAGGTACAACGAAACCATCTATCAACTCTTGATTCTTTTCAAAAATAGTAATATTATTCGTAGTATTATCTATGATTTCTACTCTGATAATTCTAGGAATAAATGCCAAAACAAAAGGAATTAATTTTGCAAATTCCTCGACACCAATTTTAGCAACTTTTTTTTGCTTTTCCTTTTCTAATTGATAACAAAAAGATGTGTTGAATTCATCTTTATCGTATTTAGCACCTATTTCTTTGACTGATTCCTGAAATTTCTGGAAGGAATTATTGATTTTAGGAATGAGTTGGGTTGTCGTCTTACCTTGTCTGTCCAATGGAAAATCAAACTTATAAAATTTATCATCTGCTGTTTGTACAATTCCTTTTATCTGAATTACTCTTGAAAGTAAATGTGTTGTCAAAAAACCTGTCCCAAACCTACCAGTTTTTTGGGTCTGCTGTCCTTCTTCAATTTCTTTGGAAGAAATTTGGTTTATTAGACCTCTTACGTCTTGCTCTGTAAAATGTGCGCCATTATGCCTAAACTCAACAGTATTTTCATCAAGTTGTATTTGAACAGATACCGTTCTCTCGTTATCTTCCGCTATGCTATCTTTGGCATTTTGTAGAAGTTCCCAAGCCCAACGCCCTTGATTATTGTCACTAGTTTGATCCAGCTCATCCAAACGCTTTATTATATTGTGTGCAATTGATCGGTTTCCATCCTCTTCTCTGCCATTTACAATTGACTGAATCATAAGCACCTTTTGCTGTTTTGCGAAATATTGACCCACATTTGGGGGACAAACACCTATGTGTAATATTAGCACGATCGCATAGCGTCATCGATCGCAGCAAATTCGATCGCCCCAATAACCCCGCCGCCGACATCTACCTGCAACTCGTCAAAAAAACACCAGTGCCCCAAATCCACAGAGGGCATCGCCCCAAAGCCTCACGGGACTCAAAATTTACTGGCAACTCCTAGACTGGGATAAACACCCATCCTCATCTTCTACGAAAACCCGATCGCCACTACCCAAGGTTTTAGCCAAACTTTTCTGGATGCCCTCACACGCTTCAAAGCTTGCCGCAATTTCTGCATATACGCATAAGTCTTAATCTTTACCATCCACAGATTATTAGCATTGCCACCTCCCTAGCAACCGCTAAAACGATCAGGACATTCTCGATCGCTCAAACAATTGCCTGGAATTGCATTTTCGCATCGACTTCTTCCTTCTGCTATAAACCCACTCAGAATGTTAATCACGCTAATTTGTCTAGTTTTTTATAATTGGTAAAAAGTTAAGCTTTTAAGCTTAACTTTTTACGGACTGATATCTAAGCAACCTCTACGAACACACCGCTGCGAGCAAACTCCTCTTCTTCAGGACTAAAGACTGGAGCTCGATCGACAAGATCGGGGTCAAAGTAATATGTCTCTTGTAAGAATTGTCCGGTGACGATCGCCTCCTCCAACTCCTTGATGTAATCTTGGGCAACTAAGCAAGCCTCCTTGATACCTTCATCATCCCTCTTATTTAACAGCTTTTGCAATGTTGCTCTCACCCCTGTCAGTCGTGCCGCAGGCTTGAGCATACCGTAGAGGCGGTACATCCGATCGGTGGCAATGCTGATGTGTTTGAGGGCTTTGGCTCGTGCTAGCTCAGAGTCAATGCTGGGCCAATAACGGGTGGTGTAGAATGCTTTCTCATCCTTGTGATACCACTCCTCCGATCGAGCAATCGATGAGGAGACAGTATTGTGCAGCTTCCAGAAGAATAAGCGCAGGGAATCGCCATCTACTACGGTGGACAGCTTTGCCTCCATTGATACCTCAAAGTTATTCAGAAGCGGGTCGCGCCCAAGCACAAGGTACTCTACAGGGTACATTTCCACCTCTTTATTCTGCACGACGTAGGCGTTGAGGTGGTGGCGGCAGTAGGGGCAGGGATACATAGTGGCAAACAGCTTGAAGAAGTCCTTGAAAATTGCCACCAGAGTTTTTTGCTGTTTGGGGGTCTTGGTAGAGACGATTTCAGCCGTAGTGTGGAAGAAACGCCACACCGCAGGGCCAATATAGTAAGGGAAGCTGACGCGCATTTGTGAATTCTTGATTTCACTGCGATCGATATACACATCGATGAACGACACATATTGCGAGAGTGCGCCAGACTCGCGCCCAAACTCCATGCGTTCGCGCCGTTTCTGTACCCCATTTAGGTAGTTGTGCGTCAAGCGCCATGCCTGTTGAAGCATCAGCTTCTGTTTTGGAGCGCATTTGGGAAAGCTTTCTGCAACATCCGCCCCATAGCGCCCAAATTCCCCTGACGTTTTAGTGGCTTCGTACCACTGGTTTAAAGCCGCTTCGTCAGGCACCGTGTTCAAGGGGATATCTGCTGCGGTACAGACGCTGAAGGCAGTCAGCAACTTCGGCATAAAGTCTTCATACCAATATGCCACTGGCATCATTGCACCATCAATTTTCTCTGAAGCATCCGAGACGATGACGCGGTTCCACTTCTTCAGGTAGTCTTTGGGGTCTCCCTCGGATTGGGCTGGTGGCGGTGCCATTTCCTCACTCAGCTCCATTTTCCGCAGTCGGTTGAGTTCGTTGATGGCAAGCACGCCCTCGGCGATGTCACGCAAGTTGAGACTCTTCTTTTTGATGGTGATTGCAAACTCGACTCCTGCGGCAAACTTCTCCTTGGCGCTGGCAGATTTACCCCGCGCCTCCAACATGGCTTTTTGTTCGACCAACATTTCTGGAGTTTTTTCGATCGTCTTCCAGTTCTTGATGCGAGCCTCTAGTCTGGCATATTCATCTTCGATCGACTTCACTACTGCATCCAGTACAGGGTTGCACGCAGACTCTACGATACCTAATCCTTTATAAAGGGCGATCGCAGTCCTGACAAATTGCACAAAATCAACGATTCTGTATGGCAAGTTTCTCACGCGCAGGTGAGTCTCGTGGTTGGCGGAGAAACTCTCGCGGAAGCTGCGGTAGGCTGCTCCCTGGATCAGACGAAACAAACCAATCTGCATCTGCAAGCGGGACGTACCGCGCTTATTCTCAGCTTGTGGGTGTTGGGCGAGTAGTTCTTTTAGCCTTGCTATTTCTGGATCGCCATCGGTGGGTGCTTCTTGTAGATTAGGTTCAATAGTTGCCGAAGCTGCCTCATTGATAGCAGTTGCTGTAGTTGCGATCGCAGCCGCTGTACTATCTGAAATCTCGGTTGTCTGTGTACTGACAATCGGAACGGGCGAGTCTTGATATCCGGTTGTGAGCTCTGACTCATCCGGTACCAGTTTGCAGAATTCCTTAAAGTCAATTGAGGCATCGCCGTCATGGTCTACCTCTTTGATGATCTCATCGAGCTCTTGCTCTGTGAGCCCAAACTGGCTCATCACGCCGTGCAGCTCGTCTCTGGTGATTTGACCGCTACCGTTTTCATCAAATACACTAAATGCCAGTTTGAGACGACTCTGGCGATCGCCCTGCTGGGACACCATCAGCATTTTGAATTCATCAAAATCGATACTGCCCGACAACTCTACGTCCACTTCCTTGATCATGTCGCGCAGCTCAGTTTCGTTAGGACTCTGGCCTAGCGATCGCATCACTTGACCCAGTTCTTCTGATGAGATACCACCGCTCCCGTCCGCGTCAAATACTTGGAAGGCTTCCCATAACTTTGCCACATCTTCTTCAGTCATGGCTTTTCTTTCAAGCTCCACAGATGTCATAACTAAATTTTCCCTGATTTTTTTTATTGGCTGTCTATTGATTATGACCAATATACTTTAATTTCTGATGACTTACGCAACGGTATTGTCAAATCCAAGGGGATTGCCGATATCTCCCACTTTGGCTTGTGACAGTCGATCTATCAGTTTGATATTACTCCCAGTAATTTTCCCAATCATCCTTAAAAGCTTCCCGTAACATCTGCATATACGCATCAGTCTTAATCTTCACCATCCACAGATTATTAGCATTGCGGCCTCCCTTGCACACAACACCTTCATCCACACCGTATTTCCCCTGGCGAATATCATCCATAAACTTGCCCGTCAGTTTGCCGCGATAAATCACTCGCGCAATATTTAATTTACCAAAATCCTGAATAAACCGATCGGGAACAACCATACCGCCCTCAGTTTCCACATCAAAAAGCACTAATTGTTTGCGATCTTTTTTTTGGTGCATTCCCGCAAACGAGCTAGCACCAAAAAACTCTGTAAACACAGTAATTTCAGCACAGTGATACTGTTCGTTCTCTCGAAATATAGACTCTAACGGACTAGCAAAATCTCTCTTAAATATTTCAGGTGCTGTTTCTAAACCTGGATGTGCAGCATTAAATTCTGCAATTCCCATTTCATCCAAATCAAATCTACTGCGGCGCGTACCAAAAGCATACCAACCGAGTTCAATTTCCCAAACCCAATGCAAATTAGTGCCATCGTACTTCTCAAAAGCTATACACTGTTCATTAGGGCAATTTTTACTATCGGGAATTTTGGGATATGCAAGCTGAATTCTTGTCATATAGAGGAAGGAAGAAGGAAGAAGGAAAGGGTTTTAACAGTTTCCCCCCTTCCCATTCTTCCCTAAAAATCCCTCAGTTGAGCAGTTTGAACGGCAAGTTCTTTAATCTGGACACCGCGGCGCACCTTCAGTTCGAGAATTTGACCGATTTTGCTATTTTCCACCAAATTTTGCAACTGTTCGGGTTCAGTCACTCCCTCACCGTCAATTTGAACGATGACATCCCCCTTGCGAACCCCTGCTGTCTCAGCAGGCGTATTTGGTACAACTCGCATCACTAACACCCCTTTGACTTCCGGCACAATTAAAGGAGCATTGGGGTCAGAATTATTCTCTCTGGCCATTTCAGGAGTCAAAGCAATCATCTGAATCCCCAAAAACGGATGGCTGACTTGTTCTCCCTTGGCTAACTGCGCGTAGATGGCCTTGGCTTTGTCGATCGGAATCGCAAACCCAATACCCATTGCATCGGCTCGAATCGCCGTGTTGATGCCAATCACTTCTCCTCTGCTGTTTAACAGCGGGCCGCCGGAATTGCCGGGATTGATGGCCGCGTCGGTTTGAATGAAATCGAGCCGCTTGTCGGGAATGCCGACGGCTGCACTGGAGCGTTTGAGGGTGCTGATAATGCCCAAGGTGACGGTGTTGTCAAATCCGAGGGGGTTGCCCACGGCGATCGCCCAATCTCCCACTTTCACCGCGTCGGAATCTCCCAAAGTGGCAGTCGGTAAGTCTAATTGCTTAGTATTAATTTTGACAACAGCCAAATCTGTTACTTCGTCAGTACCTTGCACTTCTCCTGGAAATGTCCTGCCGTCGTTTAAGGTGACAGTTACTCGATCGGCTTTGTCAACTACGTGAGCGTTGGTTAAAACAATCCCGCTTTTGTCAATAATGAAGCCGGAACCTTGACCGCGCAAGCGTTCTTGTCTGGGGGTCATGCTGCGCAAATCTTCTCCCAAAAATCTGCGGAAGAAGGGGTCTTCCATTAAGGGGTCGAGGTTGCGGCTGACAGTCCGCTCGGTATCAATGCGGACAACGGCCGGCCCGACTCGATCGACTGCCGCCGTCACAAAACTGCTGGTATCCGCCGGGAGTTCCGGGCCCCGCAGCGCTAACAGTTGCGGATTCGGGGCGGTGGGTGGGGAACTCTGGAACTGTACTTTATGCACGGCTGTTCCTGCGAGTTCCCGCAAGGAAGGCGGATTTTTGCCATCAGCGGCGGTAGCGGGTGCAGGATTGATTGCTAAAGCACTCAGGGCGATCGTCATTCCTAAAATTAGGGCGAACCAGCGATCGCGGGTGCGGGGTGCGGGGCGAAAAAACTTAAATAGTCGCATAGCGTCAATTTTTGTTAGTCTGGGTTAGTCTGGTAAAGGTGTGCGATGTGCGGACTCAATAATTTTCCGCTATGAAGATCCTAAATATATTTTGACCCTTACAATACATGAGTCAGGAGCCAGCACCAACTCAACATATTCTCAATTCTAACTTTTTCTAACTTTTAAATTTCCCTCGTAACCCCGATGATTATATCTGATACTTCTACTGACAAATCCTTGCCCTCAAATTCCCACCAGCATCACGGCGATAAATCAGCCCACCCTCACCTTCACGATGAAGAATCGATGCGGCGGCTGGTCAATCGCTTGTCTCGGATTGAGGGACACGTCCGCGGCATCAAAACTATGGTGCAAGAAAACCGTCCCTGTCCCGAAGTTCTCGTGCAAGTTGCTGCGGTTCGAGGCGCGCTCGATCGCGTAGCGAGAATCATTCTGGACGAACATTTAACTGAGTGCATTGCCAGAGCCGCGAAAGAAGGCAATATCGATACGGAAATAGAAGAGTTGAAAGCGGCTTTGGATCGGTTTTTACCTTAGCCGCTACCAATTTTTACACCACAACAAAACCTGCAAATTAGACAAAACTTGCAAGTGATATCAATTCCGGTTGCACGAGCGACATGATAGGTCGGACACGGCGCCGTGCCCTTGGACTACCCCGATTAATTGTAGGGACACGGCACTGCCGTGTCCTGACTGTGGGTAACATTAATTCCGATGCTACCGGATTTGATAGGATGATTTCTTGCCCATTTTTCAAGCATCTTTCACAAACGCAGGAAAAGCGTCACATCTTTTCCCCCTCGCCCCAATCGCCACAACACATAATTTATATGCTTCGCAGCTTATGAGAGCGAGTTTGCTTAAAAAAGAATTAGTTACAGCATATTCCAGGTTCATGAAGTACATTCAATATCCCCGTAGGGAAAAAGGCTTTCGCCGTGTCCCTACCTCTGCTATGTACCTCACATACCTGAAAAGTGCTGTAGGTTTATAGTGACGGCGGAAGTCCTCAAAAGCTTTAGAGGCTGACTCCAAACAATTAGACGATCGGTGATTAATCGGACGTGGTATGAAATGTCTAGACTTTCGTCAGCTTGGCTTTTAGCTGGTATCTGACTGTTGCGTAAACGGCTTTATAGGAAGCCTCAATGCTGTGTTCCTGTTGCAACCACTCTTGAATTTCTCCATAGCTTTTAAAGCCTTTCAGGGGGTCGCTCAGGCGCATTGCCAAACTAGCGCGGGCCAGAGGAGGAATCGCCGGCTTGCGGCCGCCGCTGTGCTTTGTTTCCAGGAGTCCTTCGAGTCCGTCAGAGCGGTACTTTCTCAGCCACCGCTGCACTGTAATTCGGTTGACCCCGATCGTCATTGCCAATTCTTTAACTGTCTTAACGTGACAAATTTTGAACAGATAAAGTGCTTGAATTTTTTGAAAGCCGCTTGCCGTTTTTTGTTCGGTTAACAGGCTTTTTAGTTCGTCAATTGTCTCTGTGATGCTAAGTTTACATACTCCAGCCATACCAATTACCTCACGATTCGCGCTCTACAATAACTTTGTTTGACAAGGGAGCAAAATTCGCTCCTATCCTAACTGCTCGCCTTTTGTTTGCCCTACAGCAATACAAAAGCGCTCTAAATTAAACTTTTTGTGTCCTGGACACACTCACACGCTCAAAAGCCTTTTTTTTACTGTGAGCAAGGGTTGCCACAAAGTATTTTGGTAAAAAAATCGGTTTCTGGGTCAGTTTTGTATTTGATGGAACAAACGTCATTGCTAATACTGATATCAGTTAACCGCTCGATTGCAATATTAGCTGCAATAGTTGGCTTTTAAGGAATACCATTTATTCTTTTTTGCTAAACATATATCATGGTTTTCCAGGTATTTATTGGTTGTTTTTGCGAAGGGATTAGCGATTTTCAGTCATTAGTTGCTAGCAGACAGGCTTGGTCTGTACACCAGCGATCGCACTTTTATACATACATACCCCTATTCCCAGAAGTGCATTTCTGGCTTTCGATGTGCGAGAAATCCTGAGACATCAGCACTCTCACCGGCCGGAGCGGGTCGCCCCGAGTGTCGCGCCGAGTGACGTTGCAACCGACTTTCGGGTCTAAAAGCTAGTATCTGTGAAACTACTTGCTCGATCGCTAGTTGAGTAAAACACGCGGGCAGTGGCATTGTCAATTTTTCAGCCTTACAGTAACACTATCAGCTATTTTTCCCTGCGAGTCGTGATCTAAACGGTGGTTTCTATGTGATACTACTAACATCCATTAGTGATCCTTGTCACACTCATACTCAGTAAAATCAACTATCTACAAAAAGTTATGGGTTCGATCGCACTTTCCACCCAGAATCCTTTGATTTAGTTAGGAAGTGCGAGCCATATTGTTGTTAAACATTTTAAATGTTAATTATAAAAAAAATGCAGCTTTGTCCTTCACTCTCCCCAAACAATCTAATTTATTCTCAAATTTTGCAGATTGAGGGAAGTCTCGCGCTGGGTGTGAATCATTGAGAATCTAAAATCTAAAATGGCCGAACATCCGGTGCAACCAGCTTGCTGACAGTATTCTTCATTTAAAAGGTGTAGAGAAGCCATAATGAACGTTGACGAACTGCTCAAGCTATACGCAATAGGAGAAAGAAATTTTAGCGGGGTCTACCTCCACGAGGTGTACCTCTACGAAGCAGACTTGATTGGAGCCAATCTGTATGAAGCCGACCTGATTGGAGCCAATCTCAGCAAAGCGAAACTCAACAGAGTCAACTTTGTCAAAGCCAATTTGTGCAAGATTAATTTGAGCAGAGCAGACTTAGGTGGAGCCGACCTCACAGAAGCACTTTTAGCTGAAGCTAATCTGAATCGAGCTGAGTTGATGGGAGCAAATCTCAGCAAAGCAGACTTGAGCGGAGCTTCCCTGATCCAAGCAAATTTAATTGGAGCCAACATATCTCGGGCAACACTCTGCGGTGCAGACTTGCACGGAGTAAATCTTTACGGAGTAAACTTGCGCAGGGCGGTTCTCACAGAATCAGATTTAATTGGGGCTAACTTGAGCAAAGTAGACCTCAGCGGAGCCGACTTAATGGGAGCGAGCCTAATTAGGGCAGATTTGACGGAAGCGATTTTAAGTGCGTCAGACTTAAGCGGGGCAAACCTGCTGGGAGCAAACCTTACAAAAGTCAACCTGAGCGGAGTTTATCTTAAGGGTACGACGATGCCCGACGGCACGATTCACGACTAATTTATTCGTTAATTTTTATGGTTGCCGAGAACCGCTGCTAAAGGGTAATGACTATTTCATTACCCTAATTTATTGGTAGCGAAGTGTTTATTTGACACTCAGGTAAGGTGCAGAACTTCAATTTAGGGTGCTGATGGCACACAAAACTCCTACATAGGGCCAGTCCAAAGATTTGTTGGTGAACTTGTGTTATGTTGATTTTCAATTGCTTCGATAAAAGCTATTTTAGATTTAATATTTTGGATTTGGGACGGTTAAGATGAAACTCAGAATCCTCGCTGCTGTAACGCTGCTGAGCGCGATCGCCCCGATCGCTCCTGCACCTGCCGAGAACATCCAACACACGCAACAATTACTAGCCACCCGACAGTGCCCCAACTGCGACCTCAGCAGTGCAGGTCTGGTTTTAGCCAATTTAACAGGAGCCAATCTCAAAGGTGCTGACTTGAGGCTGGCTAACCTCAGCCGGGCTAACCTCACGGGGGCTGACCTCAGCGGAGCCAACCTCAGCGGCACCAGCCTGTTTGGCGTCAACCTGACGGGGGCCAACCTCAGCGGTGCCAACCTCAGCGGTGCTGACTTGAGAAGTGCCTATCTGGGCGACGCGAATTTGGTCAACGCCAATCTAACTAACGCGCAACTGCTCGGAGTTAGAGGAATGCCAACTAATATCGGCACCGCTGAGGATTTCTATCGGTTGGGAGTGCAGGAAGCTCAAGCGGGAAACTACAGAAACGCCATTGATTATTACAATCAAGCCCTGAATCTGAAATCGGATTTAGCCGCCGTTTATTTTGCGCGCAGTATGTCTCGCGCTGACTTGGGAGACTTCGCCGGCGCGACTCAAGACGCAGTTCGAGCAAACCAACTCTTTGCCGCTCAGGGAAATCCCCAAGGTCAGGATTTGTCAAAGCAGTTAGCCGAAGCCATTGTGGCGCGCCAAAAGCCTACGGAAGCCCGCACTGCCAGCCGCGGCGACTTTATGAATCTTCTGGGCTCGATCGGTTCTGTTCTGGTGAAGTTGATCTTGCCTTAAAGACTTGTGAGTGATGGAATGGCTACTTTGAAAAACAACGATCTGATGATTGCGATTCAAGCTTGTCCAGAACTAAAAGCTTTTGTGAATCGAATTATCTCTCTCTGCCATGAAGAGAAAATAATTTCTTGATGTTCGATGTTAGAGCCAAGACTTCTCAAAGAAGTCGGGTATCTGGGTGTTCAGTTTTTTAGGTTGTTGTACTTAATTCAGCGGAATCTCGATCCAGAACTCTGTACCGTGACCGGGTACAGAAATAAACTTGAGTACGCCTTGGTGTTTTTCAACTACAATTTGGTAACTGATGGACAGTCCTAAACCCGTGCCCTGACCGACGGGTTTAGTAGTAAAAAACGGATTAAATATGTGAGAGATTAACTCTTTGGGGATGCCGTGACCGTTGTCGGCAATGCAAATTCCTACCGTTATTTCATCGATCAATTCCGTGCGAATTCGAATGCAAGGAGATGGGAAATCAGGAATAAAACACTCGGTGGTGGCATTGATATCTCCTGACTCGACAGCCATTTTTTGGGAGCTTAAATGTGTCGCCGCTGCACTTGCCACTTTCAATGGAAGATTCATAACTCGCTCTTTTTGTCCCATTTCTAGGGCGTCAAGGGCATTGCCGATCAGATTCATAAATACCTGATTGAGCGAGCTGGCATAGCATTCTACTAAGGGCAAATTGCCGTATTCTTTAATGATTTCTACGGTGTCGCGATCGGACTTGGCTTTGATCCGGTGCTGCAAAATCAACAGGGTACTGTCGATGCCCTCGTGAATGTCAACGGCTTTTTTCTCGGCTCGATCGCTCCTAGAAAAATTGCGCAAAGATACAACTAACTGGCGGATGCGGTCAACTCCGACTGTCATGGAACCCAAAATTTTTGGCAAATCTTCGGCAAGAAATTCGATGTCGATCGCTTCGGAGCACTCGCTAATTTCTTGGTTGGGATTGGGGTAGTGCTGGCGGTAGAGTTTCACCAAGCAGAGCAAATCTTTGGTGTACTCGCTGGCGTGGGACAGATTGCCGTAGATAAAGTTAACGGGGTTATTGATTTCGTGGGCTACTCCCGCCAGCAGTTGTCCGAGACTGGACATTTTTTCGGTTTGAATCAGTTGGGCTTGGGTATTGTGCAATTCTGTGAGGGTTTTAGCTAGCTGTTCGGCTTTTAATCGATCGGCAGTTGCTGCATTGAGACTTTCTTGATAAAGTTCTGCTTGGTGAATGGCGATCGCAGCTTGAGCCGCTAAATGTTGCACCAATTCCTGTTCTGCTGTTTGCCAAACTCTGGGCCCCGAACACTCATGGGCAATCAGCAACCCCCACAATTGGGAATCTTTGCCCCTCATGGGCACAATTAAACTTCCTCTCACCTGCAAATCTTCCAAAAATTCACGGTGACAGGGTGTTAAATTCTCAGTATAAATATCATTAATTGCTCGCACCCGCCCGGTTTGAGAAAAGCAGTCTGAGCCTTCGGTAAAGCATTCTTGTGGAGATGTGATACCTAAAATTGACCGCCACTGGCCGCAAACAGCTTCGACAACTACCTCGCCCTGTTTGTCTTCTGCAAACTGGTAGATTACCGTGCGATCGGTATCCAACAAAACTCTGACTTCTCGCACAATAGTTTGCAGTATGATTTTCAAATCCAATGTGCTGCGAATCTGGTCTCTAACTCGCGTCAATACTTGAGCAAAGTCCAAAGATTTTTGCAATTGGGCGGTGCGTTCTTGAACTTGACGCTCCAAGTTGGCATTTAGGGCTTGCACTTCTTTATAAAGAACGTACTGCCCAATTGCCGCACAAAATTGGCTGCCTATAGCTAAAGCTTGCTCTATCTCCTCCGACTTCCACTCTGGTGACTGACCTTTTTTAATCTCTCGCCAGAGTTCAAAGGATTGTCTGGGAAGCCTTTGTGCAGCGCTGCTATCAAAGCGCCCCGCCCACATTTTTTCGGTATCAATTTCATTGCGAAAAATGGTCAAACAGCCGACTATTTTTTGTTGGTAGTGGAGTGGAATTACCAGCAAACCCCGAATTTTAGTAGTTTGGAAAGCGGGAACTAAAACTCTAAATAGAGGTTCTTTGTATAAGTCGGTAATTATCCAAACTGGAAATTGAGAATTAGTAATAATTGACAATTTGGGAATTTCTTCGGTATTTTGGAATCCTTTGGTTAGCCATTGCTGCCAGAGGGGATGAGCTTCGATCGCCTTGACTATTTCGCAGTCGGGAAGTGTGGGTTGTTCTCCTGTGGCGAACAGTTCAAAGGTAGCATCACTTTGAGCAGGGGCAAGGGAAAATGCTCGATCGATCTTGGGAAGCGATAACTTTTCACCCTTAATGTTCGGGGGGTTGAGATAGAGTCTGCCGCCGCTGCCGCCCAAAGCCGTGACGGTGGCTTCTAAACCTTGTTGCAGTTGAATGTTAGCGTGACCGTACAACAGGGCTGCTATGCGGCTCACGGTAGCTTCCCGGGTGGCTTGAGAGCGGGTTTGCTGGAGGAGGAGCGCGTGGGCGATAGCACTAGACAATTGATCTGATACGAGCTGAACTACTTCTAAATCTGCTGGTGAAATATTGAGGGGGGCACAGTCGTGAGACACTAAAAGTCCCCACAGTTCGATGTGAATTTTTTGATTGTTTCCTGGCTCGTATCGAGTCAGGCACTTCGGGGCATCGCAGATATGTGTGTTGCTGTTTTCCGACGCGATCGTGCGGTGCAAAATGGGGACGACTAAGGAAGATTGCACTCCCATTGCCATCAGGTAAGCTGTGTGGCAAGGATCGAGCGCTCGGTAGTGCATCTCTTCCTTTACTAAAGGTTGACCGGTGTCTGCAGCATCGAGGGGACTCAGGACGATCGTCCCGGAGTTAACATCTATGATTGTCCGCAGGCGCATACTCACATACATCTCCCGGGCGTGTGCGGGAATGTCGTCTGCTGGAAAGTGCAGGCCTTTCAAGGAAGGGAGACGGTTGTTATTAATTGATTCGGCAACAACTTCTCCGCTGCAGTCGGCACTGAACCTGTAAATCATGATGCGGTCTGTTTTCAAAAAAGACCGCACTTCTACTACCGTACTGGTTAAAATTTCTTCTAATTCTAAAGATTGGCGGATGCGTTCAGTTATCCGCCGTACCAAAACTTCTCTGTCTAGTTTATGATGTAATTCTTGCGTATTTTCTGTGAATTGCATAATAAATCTCCTTTTGTAATTATACAATGATAATAAAAAGTTTTGATGTGCTGTTGGAGCGCTCAAACTCAAATGCACCACCCTGAGTTTTTGATTCAACCGATCTGTACAATTAATCTGCTGCACACTGGTTAGAGACTGCGGTGTATCGCCTCTGGCGCGCTGGGGTAAGAAAAATCTGCGATCGCGCCGGTTTAGTCCTTGCCTTCAACAGGCATAGCGACTCAACCCAATCATAATTATTATTTTAATCCTGTTATAAATTTCTCGCAATCTTAAACTCTCACTATCGGAATTATTGATTGTTAGGATAAGTTGACATTTGTTGGGATAACTTCATATAATGAGCATTAACGAAAGAATTTGAGTTTTATTAGCTCCCCCGGCGCTGAAAAATTTCGCTGCGCACGCTCATCAGAATTTTACCCAAATGATTTTGGCCGGTTCGATCGCACCCGCAGCCCCAGTAGTAATCCGTTGGCGAATCCTCCACAATCACTCGATCCCCTGTGGCGAGAAGAATAGCTTGAATGTCTGTATGAGCGAGAAACTTAGTTAAAACTGCTTCGCGCATAATGGGAATTTTCACCGCTTCCCAATCAGCGCGAATCCGGTGGTTGGGATCGCGACCTAATTTGGCGGCTTCTTGGGGAGTTGCTACGGCTTTAATCGCCGCCACTAATCTTTCATCAGCGCTACCGACAAATTTTTGGGCTTGATAGTAATGTTCCACAGTCAACCAATCTTGACCGTGCAGGTAAATGTCGTGTAGTGAAAAATTAGAAAAGCAGCCGTAAGGCTTTTCTAATTTATAAAAATAAATTATCATTAGATTTTAGATTTGAGATTTTAGATTGTACAGGATTTACGCAGAACCTAATTATCTAGGGTGCTTAGGGGCGCACCTGACTTTACAAGATTTACGCAGAACCTAATTATCGAGGGTGCTTAGGGACGCACCTTACCGCTATTGGGAATGAGGAATTGAGAATAAGGAGTTGGGATTTAAGAATATTCTCTCTTCTTTCTTCCTTCTTTCCTCTTCTCTCTACCTTCTGCCCTCAAAATCCATCCGTTAAATCCGTTGCCGAACTTCCTTCGTTCTAAAACGGCATCAGCTTTTTAAGAGGGGGGTTAGCGATATGGGCATAACGCAGTTCGCGGCACAAAATTTTGCTCGTCAACTGAGTTGCGATCGGCAATTTGACGCCCGCTCGGTAAGCACATCCAGTAAACTGATAGAATGCCGCAGCCAAGCGTCGGCCCAAACCATATCAGTTCCCCATTCTTCGGCGATCGTTTTAGTGTACTGCGACGCTTTGCGTCGCCGGCGCCTCCAAGAGCTCGATCGATCGCCTGAGCCGCCTTAAATCCGCTAAATATGGCAGGTCGAATCCCCTCACCGGAGAGGGGGTCGGCGAGACTGGCGGAGTCTCCTGCGAGCAGCGCCTGAGAGCGAGTGCAATTTGCGATCGCCATCCCCCAGACTCATGGGGTGTTCCCGCAGGTTGCTGACACTAACATCCGCACCGCACTTAGTTGCGCAATCGGTCAAAATTTTCTCGATATCTTTTGGCTTGTCGCCGCGCATCGCAGCAATACTCAAAGAGTAGCCGTCAGCTTTGGGAAAGCTCCAGATAAAACCTTTTTTAATAGTACCAAAATCGAAATTGATGGAATCGCCCTTGATTGAGCGAGTTTCTAAACTTGCGCTCAAACAGAGTTTTGGTTCTTTCAATCTGAGCCACTTAGTCATCGGCCCGCCGTCCGCGTCAGCAGCCATCAAATAGTGGCCGGAAACGGGTTTTGACTTAGTTTTTACTTTCCAAATATAATTCTTAAATTCAATTCCTTTAACTTCTGTTGAGTCTCTAAGTTCCGCACCAGTTTTTTGAGCTTGTTTAATTAAAAAATCGTCAAATACATCTCGCTGTACGATCCGCATTGGCGAATCTATCTCAACTTCCACCGGGTATCCCATTTTCCAGGTGTAGCTAATTTTGTTAGCTTTCAGAGAACTAGCTGGCGTCAGGTCAAAAGCCAGCCATTGGGCGATCGCCCCAGAAACGCCGCCGCCACAAGGTTTATTGCGAGGCACAGACGCTTTTTCTAGTACCAAAACAGAACGTCTCTGCTTTGCCCGGTGATAAGCTGCTGTGCTGCCTGCCGGACCTGCACGGACAATAATGCGATCGAACATTTGTGGTAATGGGTAACTGGTAATGGGCGATCGGTGATGGGGGCATGGGGAATTGGTAACTGGTAATTGGTAACTCTTGAAGTATTAAATCTTGAGTTTTTAACTCACAACTCACAACTCATCGAGCGTCTGGGCGTTGTTCGCGACCGGATCTGGGCAATCTCAAAACTATTCCTATTCCCCATACCCAATTTCCCATTCCCTAAACTGTCGTGATATCTTTCTCTTTCGCTGCCAGAACTTCTTCTATTTTGGCAATGTACTTGTCCGTCAGTTTTTGAATTTTATCTTGCAAGTCCCGGGATTCATCTTTAGAGATATCGCTGCTTTTTTCCTGCTTGCGAATCGAGTCAACGGCATCGCGGCGGATATTGCGAATTGCAACTTTACCTTCTTCGGCAAACTTCGCGGCCATTTTGACAAATTCTTGGCGTCTGTCGCTCGTCAGCGGCGGAATGTTCAAGCGAATAACTGAACCGTCGTTGTTGGGAACGAGTCCTACATCTGACAGGGAAATCGCTTTTTCGATCGAGTTGAGCGCTGTGCGATCGAACGGTTGAATGTTGATCGTAGTCGCATCCGGCGTGCCGATATTGGCAAGGGATTTGATCGGAGTTGGAGAGCCGTAGTAGTCTACCATGACTCGATCGAGGAGAGAGGCGTTTGCCCGTCCCGTCCGAATAGTATTAAAAGACCGTTGAGTAGCCTCAACTGCCTTTTGCATATGATCTTCTGATTCAGCTAACTTCACAAAAACCTCCGACAAGAGTTCCAATAGATTCTCCCATTACAGCTCGGTAGATGTTGCCCGACACCGAGAGGTCAAATACCATAATAGGAATATTATTTTCTTTGCACAGGGCGATCGCGGTACTGTCCATCACCCGCAAGTCTTGATTTAAGACGTGGGCATAGGTGAGGGTTTGATACCTGCGCGCGTTGGGGTTGATGTGGGGGTCAGAATCGTACACCCCATCTACCTTAGTAGCCTTAAAAATCACCTCTGCATCAATTTCAGCCGCCCGCAGTGCGGCTGTAGTATCAGTAGTAAAAAAAGGATTGCCAGAACCGGCACCAAAAATCACTACCCGTTTTTTTTCAAGGTGGCGAATGGCCCGCCGCCGGATGTAGGGTTCAGCTACTTCTTGCATGGCGATCGCCGATTGCACCCTCGTTGGCACTCCTGCTTGTTCCAGGGCATCCTGCAAAGTGATAGCATTCATCACCGTAGCAATCATGCCCACATAATCAGCCGTTGCCCGATCCATCCCTGCTGAAGCAGCTTTCACCCCGCGAAAAATGTTGCCGCCACCGACAACAATCGCGATTTGAATGCCTTCGGACACGACTTTGGCTACTTCCTGGGCGATCGACCCAACGACTACCGGATCGATCCCGTAGCCCAGTCCACCCATCAGCGCTTCACCGCTGAGCTTCAGCAAAACTCGCTGATATACCATCCCCATGTCGCCACTATTTTTTTACTCTTTTTGCCTCCACCATAAGATAGCAGTACGGGTGCATTTTGAACATCAATTGCCCAGAACAGGCATCCTGCTTGTGGTGCTGCCAGAGAATTTGTTTGTTGCGCGGGCTGCTAGGTGAACAGGCAAGATGCCTGTTCCACAACCGGATTGATTTTTTCTCAGTGAATTCTAGGTGAACAGGCAAGATGCCTGTTCCACAACCGGATTGATTTTTTGTGGTGTAGGCACTCTTAGCCCGCCCCCAACAGACTCAATCCTTGGGAACAAAATCAAGAGCAGCAGAATTCATACAGTAACGCTGACCGGTGGGTTTGGGCCCGTCGTTAAATACGTGGCCGAGATGAGCGTCGCAAACAGCGCACAGTACCTCCGTGCGGCGCATGAACAAGGTGTTATCCGACTCGCACTTGACATTTTCTTCGCTAACGGGAGCGTAGAAACTCGGCCAACCGGTACCAGAATCGAATTTTGTTTCTGATTTAAATAGCTCTGTGCCGCAGCAAATGCAATTATAAATTCCGGTTTTTTTGTTGTCGTGATATTCGCCGCTAAAAGCTCTTTCCGTTCCCTTTTTGCGGGCAACTTTGAATTGTTCCGGCGTGAGTTGTTGTTGCCATTCTGCGTCGGTTTTTTGAACTTTTTCAGTCATGATTTGATGTTTGGTTAAGATGTATTTAGCTGTTGAGTGTTGACGGTTAGCTGTTAACTGTTGAGTGTTGACGGTTAGCTGTTAACTGTTGAGTGTTGACGGTTAACGGTATATTGCTAGTTAACTCATGCCTCCATTAATATTAACCTAATTGGCTCGAAATGAACATACCAGGGAAAAGGATTGTCCTTAATAGCCCTCCACTTTTCCTTGAAGACTTCGGCTTGCAAGTGATAATCTTGGGAATCATTGGGAGGCGAGTGCAATTTGAGATATAATGTCACCCGGTGCGGAGTTTCCACAGTCGAGGCGATCCAACAAGCAAAAGTATTTTCACGATCGCACCCGCTAACAAAACTCAGTTGATGAGCTCGAATTCCCACAAAAACTAGAGATTTGGGAATTGGTTCGACTACAGTCAGAGTACAGCCCCAGTCGATCGCCTCTACGACAGTTTCCGCGATCGGTTTAGCTGCTGAGAAATTCTTACAGCCAGTCAACTGGGCGACAGTGAAATTGCCAGGGCGATCGAAAATGTTCTCCTTGGTATCAAAGGCGATCGGCCTTCCCTCGGCCAACACCAACAGATTTTTGCACACCCGGTAAACTTCCTCTAAATTGTGGCTGACAAACAAAGTAACTCCCTGATAATTAGCCAGAGTCTGCATTAACTCGCGTTCCAGTTGACTCCGCAAGTGAGTGTCCAAAGCAGAAAACGGTTCGTCTAACAGCAGCAATTCTGGAGAAGGGGCGATCGCCCTCGCCAAAGCCACCCGCTGCTGTTGGCCTCCCGAAAGTTCGTGCGGGTAGCGGTTTTCCAGTCCCGACATTTGCACCGAAATTAGTTGTTCTTTTACCCGAAGTTTTTGCTCGCTTTCAGATAAATGTTGCAAGCCAAACGCAATATTTTCAGCCACTGTCAGGTGAGGAAATAAAGCATAGTTTTGAAACAAAAAACCGATGCGGCGGTCTTTAGAAGGTACATTAATGCCCTGTGCTGAGTTAAATAAAACCCTGCCGTTGACGGCCATTTTACCGCTGCTGGGAGTTTCCAAACCAGCGATGCAGCGGAGAGTCATGCTCTTGCCGGAACCCGACGCGCCCAAAATTCCCAGCACTTCCGGGCCGATATCAAAGCCGACATCCAAGGCAAAGCCAGAGAGAGGTTTAAAAATGTTTAAACAAAGTCCGCTTTCCGGTTGTTTTTGTGGTTTTGTGGTACAAGTAGACGCGACTTTGGGAAGATTTGAGTGCAGTCTTTGGCTCGAATTCGGTTTGGGCGATATCCTTTGTAAATCAGTCCAAAAATTAACAGCAGTTAGCACGCTCAAAGAAAGACTAAGAATAATCAAAACCCAAATACCAGCTTGCCTCATATCCCCTGCTTCCACAGCAAAATAAATTGCCATCGGGATAGTTTGAGTTTGTCCGGGAATATTCCCCGCTAACATCAGCGTCGCGCCGAATTCACCCAAAGCGCGAGCAAATGCGAGAATAGTTCCTGCTAAAATTCCCGGCCATGCTAGCGGCAACATAATCCGCCAAAAGACTTGCCACTCCGAGGCTCCCAAAGTGCGAGCAGCGTTGAGAAGATTGGCATCAATTTGCTCAAAAGCTCCCAAAGCAGTTTTGTACATGAGAGGAAATGATACAACTGTGGCCGTAATGGCGGCGGCTTGCCAAGTGAAAATTATAGTAAAGTCGAATTGTAGCAAGAATTGACCGATCGCCCCATTTCTCCCAAACAGCATCAGCAGCAAAAATCCCACTACTGTCGGCGGCAAAACTAAGGGAGAAATGAAAATCCCTTCAATTAAAGCTTTACCTCTGATGCGAGTAGAAAGCATCCACCGGGCGGCGGCTATTCCCAGGAAAAAGGTGAGAAATGTCGCAATAGTGGAGGATTTTAGAGATATCCAGAGCGGAGAAATATCAAATTCCATCTATATATAAATAAATCCGCGTTAATCAGCGCTTATCTGCTTTCATCAGCGGTAAAAAATCCCTAATTAGTTAGTTATCGAACTATGCCAAATCCATATTTCTGAAATACTATTTTAGCTCGATCGCCCGCTAAAAAGTCAACAAACGCTTTAGCCGCAGCGGGATTGCGCCTGTTTCTGATAACTGCCACCGGATAAACAATGGGCGAGTGCAAATTTTCAGCAGCCGTTAGCCGCACAATTACTTTGTTGGATGCTTTGGCATCAGTCGTGTAAACTATACCGGCATCAACGTTACCACTTTCGACAAATGTCAGCACTTGGCGGACGTTATTTCCTAGCACTAATTTTGGCTGGAGTTGCTGCCACAATCCAAGCTTAGTTAGCATTTCCTGAGCGTATTGTCCGACAGGTACGCTTTTAGGTTCGCCGATCGCAATTTTCTTGATTCTGGCATCTGTCAACTGTTTAAAATCGCTCACAGCAACGCCGTTTTTGGGAGTAATCAAAACCAGGCGATTTGTCAGCAAATTGCGCCGCGTCTCGTTAAGGAGCAAATTAGCTTGCTGCAAAGCATCCATTTGTTTGGTAGCGGCGCTCAAAAATACATCTACCGGCGCTCCCTGCTGAATCTGCTGTTCTAGAGCACCGGAAGCACCGAAATTATAAGTGATAGTAATATTGGGATTGCTGCTTTGATAAACAGTCTTGATTTCCCCTAAAGCTTGCGACAGACTGATAGCAGCAGATACAGTTAAAGACGTTCGCTGCTGCGCTGTTGCTGGAGAAACGCTCTGAAATAAGTTCCAACTAATTAGTAGTGTCAGTGCCGCGACGGCTACTACAATTAAGTGAAAGATGCGTTTTCTTTTCATAGGGCTATGTTTTAATTTTTCATAGGGCGATCGAGAAGTCTAGCTTACAGCAGCTTCCGATAAATGGTGCGTCAGGACTCGACTTTTCGTGCAAATTCAGAATGTAAAACCTGACGCACCCTACCACAATGAAGTAGGGTGCGTCAGCTACCATTATTTTTGATACAAACCAACAATCTCACAACAGACGCACCTTTCAACTAATGACTGATGACTGCTAACTAATGACTACGATCGCCATTTGACGGAACAGCCGATCGCCTCTGTAGTTGAAGGCTCTACCGGTTCGCTGTTGAGCAATTGGTCGATCGCACTCCGCAAATAAGAAACTTGCACCGCCCCCGAATCGTCGGCGTTGTCGTCAATTAAACCTTTATAGCGCAGTTTGCCGTCTTGGTCTAACAAAAAAACCTCCGGCGTTTTAGAAGCCCCAAAACTTTCAGCCACATCTTGAGCAACATCTCGGATGTACGGGAAGTTGAGTTGATTGTCGGCTGCAAAAATTTTCATATTCTCAAAACTGTCGTCGGGATGCTGGTTTGCATCATTTGCATTAATCCCAATTAAAGTAACATTTCGATCTTGAAAATCTGCTTGAAGTTCTTTAAGGCGATCTAGATAGAACTTCACGTAAGGACAGTGATTGCACATAAATATCACCCCAATAGCTCGATATTTTTCTAAATAGCGAGCTAAATGGTGAACTTCTTCGTCTACTCCAGGCAGTTCAAAATCGGGAGCGTAGCCGTTAATGGGAGTTCCGGTTGTTTCCATTAGTAAACTCATTTTTTCAGGAGGTGAAGAGCAGTTTTGCAAGCATCAAAGATGAAACTGTCAGTGCGAATAAAATTGGCTGTTTTTTGCTTTAGCTTAATTCTAGCCTTGCCAACAGCCTATGAGTGATTCGTACTTCGCGATTTATCCCGCGTCTGGCTTTAGCCAACCTTGAGCCAGAGCTTGATATCCAATAAGTTTGTATGCTAATTTGGCTGCGGTAAATTCTGAGACTACAGAATCTACAATAGGTGCTAATTCCATAATGTCACACCCGATTACTTCGTAGGACTCGAAGACGCGGCGCAAAAATCCGGTGAGGGAATACCAATTTAACCCGCCCGGTTCCGGTGTGCCCACCCCTGGCATTAAAGTCGGATCGATGCCGTCTAAGTCGATCGTCAAAAATACCCGCTTAGTTGTTATGCTGGCAATTGCCCGATCGGCCCAATCCGGTTGAGTAGCAATTTCCCTAGCTCGAATCACGTTTAGCTGTTTTGCTTTAATCAAGTCTGCTTCTTCTTTGCAGATAGCGCGAATCCCGATTTGCAGTGTCGGTAAGCCCATATCGACAACGCGCCGCATCACGCAGGCGTGATTGTGAATCGAGCCTTCGTATTCGTGCCGCAAGTCGCCGTGGGCATCTATTTGCACGACTGTGAAGGGTTCGTTTGGGTATGCTTGGCGATAACCTTCGACAACGCCTGCAGTGATGCTGTGTTCGCCTCCGAGGGAGATGACAAATTTATTTTCGGTAACTAGCTGGTGGACTGCGGCTTGGGTCACTCGCAGCATTTCTAAGGATGAAACCGGTTGCCTGTTGCGGGTATCTGCGATCGGCTCTTTTGTATAAATTCCGACATCGTAGCAAACTTCGGAATCTAATTCTTCGTCGTAGCATTCCAGTTGATGAGAAGCTTCTAGAAGTTTCGCCGGCCCGTTTTCGCACCCCCGGCGGTAAGTGGTGGTAGCTTCGTAGGGAATTGGTAAGATAACTACTTTGGCAGTGTCGTAGTCTGGTACAATTTCCGATCCTAGAAACGGTACGACAGCAGTGGAAACGATCGTTGGCATAAGGGAAATTTCAATAAGGCAAAAAATTCAGCATCTTTAATGGTGGCACAATATTGGCTCGTGGTGCAAAGTAGTCATTAGTCAGTTGGCAGTTGACAGTGGGCAGTGGGCAGTTGACAGGAAAGCAGTTGACAGGAAAGCAGTTGACAGGAAAGCAGAATTACTAATGCCCGATGCCCTATGCCCCATTCCCAATCTAAAATCTAAAATCTAAAATCTAAAATCTAAAATCTAAAATCCCATGACACCTTCAACTCCTACTTCGTCAACTGCTGTTGCACCTCAAACTTGGCTGTGGAAAGGCTTTCCGATTTGCTACCAGGCTGCGGGTTCGCAGGGGCCTGCGGTGGTGTTTGTCCACGGTTTTGGCGCGTCTTGGGGCCACTGGCGCAAAAATTTGCCGGCATTGGCTGCTGATTGTCGGTGTTATGCGATCGACCTCATCGGTTTTGGCGGTTCTGCTAAACCCGCGCCCAAACTTGAGATTGACTATACTTTTGAAACTTGGGGACAGCTAATTGCTGATTTTTGTCGGGAAGTTGCGGGCGGGCGGGCTTTTTTGGTGGGAAATTCGATCGGCTGTGTGGCAATAATGCAAGCGGCTGTTGATTTTCCCGATATTGCTGAGGGCGTAATTTTACTCAATTGTTCCCTGCGGTTGCTGCACGATCGCAAACGCGCCGAATTGCCTTGGTATCGCAGTTTTGGAGCGCCAATTGCACAAAAAGTTTTAAATGTCAAGTGGATAAGTCAATTATTTTTTAAACAATTAGCAACGCCAAAAACAGTAAAAAAAGTGCTTTTGCAAGCATATCGCCGTCCCGAAGCTGTCACCGACGAACTGGTAAATATGCTGCTGGAACCTGCCAAAGATAGCGGCGCAGTTGAAGTATTTGTGGCCTTTATCAGTTATTCTCAAGGGCCGTTACCGGAGGATTTGTTGCCTCGTTTGAGCTGTCCGGCTTTGATTTTGTGGGGTACGGATGACCCTTGGGAGCCGATCGCATTGGGGCGAGAATTGGCAAAGTTTCCGGCTGTTGAAAAGTTTATTGCGCTGGAAGGCGTAGGTCATTGTCCCCAGGATGAAGCGCCGGAATTGGTCAATCCTATTTTACTCGATTGGATTAAAGAGCGATCGGTATTTACAGAAAATTAGAAATTAGGAGACGGCAGTGCCGTCTCCCTACAATATTATCTTGGGTAGGGAAACGGCATTGCCGTGTCCTCGGTCTCATAAGTGCCGTGTCCCTACAATATTATTTTGGGTAGGGAAACGGCACTGCCGTGTCCTCGGTATCATGTCTGAGTGCAGCCGGAATTGATATTACACAAACAGGAAACTATCAGGAGTAAAGGCTCCTTGAATTACAGCAATTTGGTCAGATGTACCAGCCAAATTTATCGAGTTACCAACAATATTGTAGTTGGAAAGACTCCCGCGTAACTGAATGCGATCGATTCCCTGCTGAAAATCTTGAATCAACGCAACTCCTGTTCCACTATAGTAGGTCTTGGCGGCATCACCTAGCACAAAAACATCTCTTCCCCGACCGCCAATCAGCACATCCGTTTCATTACTTCCCGGTGCAGCACTCGATGGGTTGACTCCAATTAGCGTATCATTGCCGCGCAAACCGGAGAGTGTATCGTTACCATCTCCCCCTACTAAAGAATTGTTTTGGATGTTTCCGGTAAGGACATCTACATTCGGAGTACCTGTGACGTTAACGAAATTCTCTACCGTAAAATTCAGAGTGCCGATACCGGGTAGATTGTTAACCGCCAAACGATTCTGCGACAAATCCACATTAATAGAAGCTGTGCCGCTACCTGTAGAAGCATCGATCGTATTAATCTGTCCTAAAGGAGCAATTATTTGTTCTATATTTTGCAGGGTATCTGTACCTGCTGCGCCTTTATCTACAATACCTTTCGCCTCAAGGCTAATGCTGCTGGTAAGGGAAAGATAGCTAATTGTGTCCGTGCCTAATCCTCCAATTATGCTATCAGTGCCGCTACTACCTAGAATGAAGTTATCTAAACTATCTCCGGTAATATTGTCGTTTCCTGCTGTGGTGCTAATACTGTTAGCTGGCGGAGGAGGTGGAGTTTGAATTTGGGGAGGTAGAGCAGAATTGGTAAGTTGTGCGCCTTGATTTTGAGGTGGTTGGTTGCCCGGTGCGCCTTGATTTTGAGGTGGTTGGTTGCCCGGTGCGTTGTTTGAATTAGGAAATAGTGGTGGCATGATGTAATTCCCTCGATGAGTTTTCTAAGTTTGAAGTAACTTTCAGGCTAAAGGAATGAATTCTCGCTCGGCCTTTGAGTTAGTCGCTACAATCATTAAGCTGGTTGAAAATGACATTTATCCCTGTGCTGTGATTACAGTTTTGTAATCTGGAGAAATTAGGGTTTTTCCGAATTTTGAGGTAAATTACGATCGCCCGGTGGACGCGGTGGAATGCCCAAAATTTTAATCAAGTCTGCTTCGGTGACTCCCAACTTTTTCGCTGCACCGGGAATATCTAAACGAGGACGGGGCGGTGGGCTGGGCGGGCGATTATTTTCACTTGGCGGTTCCGGCGGTTTGGCGGGTAGCCCCAATGCTTCGATTAACTCGGCTTCGGTGACTCCTAACTGTTTGGCAGCAGCAGGAAAATCTATACGGGGCGGATGTCTGGGCGCTTGACTGGGTTCGGGTTGGCTCTGGGCGAGTAGAGTATTAGAATTAGCTGTAGTCCGATCGGGAAAAGTCAAGCTGCTAAATCCCAGCAGCAAGGCTGTAGCAGGTAACGCTAGCAGTGAAGCAATTTTCATCATATTTACGATCGCGAATCCAAAAATGTTTATAGCTACATCAAACTCCCCAAACATGACCGGGAACACTGCGAATAGATTACAGTTTTGTAATTTAAGTAAATGCCTGATGGCGGTATAATCACAACCGAATAAGTAAATCTATGAATGTTCTATACGTTGAAGATGAAGAAAAAATCGCCAATTTTGTTTGTATGGGCTTGAAAGAACAAGGCTTTGTCGTGGATTATTGCGATAATGGCAATGATGGCTACGATCGGGCGATGGATAATGAGTACGATGCGATCGTCCTGGATATTGTTTTGCCCGGAAAAGATGGATTATCTATTCTCAAACATCTGCGAAAGGCTGGGCGCAATGTACCTGTGATTTTATTAACGGCTCGCAATGAACTAGACGATCGCATTGAAGGGTTACATCTCGGTGCTGATGACTATTTGGCTAAACCGTTTTTTGTTGAGGAGTTAGTTGCTCGGATTTATGCTGTAGTGCGGCGGGCTTCGGGCGATCGCCAAAATATTCTGAGCGTTGGCCCAGTTAAGCTCGATCGCATTCTGCGAGAAGTTACTTGCGATCGCCATGCAGTAGAACTTACAAGCCGCGAGTTTAATCTGTTGGAATATCTGATGCGATCGCCTGGCCGGGTACTCACCCGCACGCAAATCCTCGAACATATCTGGGGCTATGATTTTAATCCGAATACGAATGTAGTAGATGTGTGCATTCAACGCATTCGCAAAAAAATAGAACCGATCGGCGGTACGGGATGGGTTGAGAGCGTGCGCGGCGTTGGCTATCGGTTTCGCAAACCAGATTCCCCATCGTGAAATTGCAATCTTTTCGCTTTCGCATTGCTCTATCATCTGCTGTTCTAGCAAGTATTGCTTTAATTGGCTTTAGTATTGTTTCGTGGTGGTTGATTTACGATGCTAAGGTCAAGCGTCTTGATGCTGAAATCAAGAATCAGTTAATCCAATCTACCCGCCCCCAATCGACTCAATGGGATGTTTATAATGATTCTTTGCCATCAGTTTTGGGCATGAATGATGGGGAAACAACCGTGGCTTTGCTGGTGAATGACAGAGATGGTAATTTGCTCTACAAATCGAGCCAGTGGCAAGATGGAATTGATGCCAATTCACTATGGCGATCGCTGCCCCAACCCCCTCCCGATCCTGCCAGAATACCTTTTCAATTAGAACCTCCCCCTCCACCACCTCCACCCTATCCGCCACCTCCCGATCGACCCGATTCATTTTCACCGACAGAAAGAAGACCCCCGCGCGATCGGCCTCCTCAATTCGATCGACCGGATTTTCCTCGAGTTTTCAAAGCTAAGCTAGCAACCCAGCGTACTAGCACGGCTGTTTGGCGTGTAGGCGCGATTCATTCTCCTCAGACTCAAATAGCGATCGCAGTTAACTTACAAGCGATCGATCGGGAAATGGCATCGATTCGTAATATCTTTCTAATTTCTATTCCCGTAGTGCTTTTACTCGTGGCCAGTGGAGCGTGGGTCATATCGCGGAGTATTCTATCTCCAATTGGGCGACTTACGATGGCAATTCGCAATGTTACCGTACAGGGGCTCGATCGGCGCGTCCCAGACGGCTCAACGGATATAGAGTTTGTAGAATTAATTTTTGTGTTCAATCAGATGCTAGAACGTCTGGAACGAAGTTTTAAGCAAGCTTCTCGTTTTAGTGGAGATGCTGCCCACGAATTAAAGACTCCGCTGGCAATTTTGCAAGGCCAACTAGAACGGGCTTTGCATCAAGTTGAATCGGGTTCTGAGGTACAGCAAACCCTCAGTAAATTATTGGATGAAGTGCGCCGTTTGAGTGAAATTACCCGTAAACTTCTCTTACTTTCTCTAGCCGATGCCGGACGTATGGGTTTACATTTGGTTGAGGTGAATATGTCGGCTTTGCTATCGGAAATTGCCGAAGATATGGAACTGCTAGCACCGCATTTAGATGTGCAAATGGCAATTGCTCCTAATTTATATATCAAGGGCGATCGCGATTTGCTGGTGCAGGTTTTGCAAAATCTAGTTGGTAATGCGATTAAATATAATTTACCGAAGGGTTGGCTCAGGTTACAGGCTGACTGTCAGGGAAAAAGAGTAATTGTGAAAATTGTCAATAGCTCTCAAGATATTTCTTTGAGGGAGCGCGATCGCATTTTCGAGCGCTTCCATCGCGGTGACTCGACTCAGACCAAAAAAATAGAAGGATCGGGATTGGGACTAAGTTTAGCAAGGGAAATTGCACGGGCCCACGGCGGCGATATCAAACTAGATGCTGCAATACTTGGTCAAACAGGGTTTATACTCAGTTTACCTGTGGGCGATCGCGATTAATGGAACTTGAAAATTTTTAAGCCGCAACAAAGCTCAAACTTGCGATTTTAGCCAGTTTACTGGCACGATAGACCACCTCAATTCGATCGCCTGACCTATTTGGAACGTTTGAAAAAAATCAAGACAATTTGGGACGCCTATATGTTAGCTGAATGAAGGAAGAGGCACTTTAGCTAACCGATCGGGTTAACTTAGAATTGAGAGTTTTTAGGAGTTGAAGGGGGAGCTATATTTCCGCGATCTCGCCATAGCAACAACGGAATGCTTGACGTTCCTAAAATCATTACAACTCCAGTCATAATCCAAATTAGCACGCGATTTGGGCGATAATCACCTCGCTCAATTTGCCAGAAAACTCGATTATAACGCCATGCTGCTAAGGCAATGACCGCAATTCCAAAAACGACCAGACTCAGCCCTAAAGTTTCCGAGTTGAAGAAGGGAGGGGAGGAAACTTCTTGCTGAGTCACTGTAGCTTGAAATTGACGGAGAAATAAACTGAACCGACTGATCGCAAACCCAAAACCAATTAAAGAGAGTGAAGTTCGCAACCATGCAAGAAAGGTGCGTTCATTTGCCTGATGTTCGCGCTGTCGGTCTATTTTAGCACCCTTGTTCATCAACCCTACCTTTATAAAATATTTTAAGCTTTCCCTCGTTGATTATTGTTTCAGTTCCGATTGCCGAGGGAAGTATCGGTATTGCGATCGTGATTCATCATCACCAAAAAATATAGTATCAGTAAATCTGCAAAAAAGCGATCGCCTCCATCTCTACCAACAGAAAAGAAGAGGACACAGCATTGCTGTGTCCCTACAAATACCACGGTTAAAACCCCGTTTAAAAAGACTTAGCCGCCCCGCCGGACTGAGCCTTTTTCTCCAACCAATCCTTGCCCAATCTGATTGTCACATCCGACTGCAAAGAACCGGTACTCTCAACCAGCACATCTCCAAAACCCAAAGACTGGCGAATCGCTTGGGCACCTTTAATATCGCCTTGTTGAGCTACTAGAGTAGTTACCTCCAGCGGTTCGGGCCAAGCCTTATAAACCTGAACATTCCGATAACCGGCTTGAGTCAGAGTATTGACAAAATCTTCAACAGCAGATTCATCTCCGGTACTATCTTGAATCGCCACCTTCAGAAAAGTCGCATCAGCATTCTCAATTGTCCAACTATTCTGACCGAAGTCAAAATGTTCTGACACCATAGTTTCGATCGCACTTTGGTCTGGCAACCAAAAACTCGCCTTGTAGTCCTTGGGATCGCTGAACTTGCCGGGAACCATCAACATCTGCACGCTGGCGCGATCGGTTTGAGTAGCAAAACCAGCCAAAGCCACTAATTCTTCTATACTCAAATTCGTGTCAAGGTGAGACTGAATCACCGACAATATCTTCGGCAAGCGAGACAGCAAACCTACATTAACTTCCTGTTCCACAAAAGCCCGCATCAACAATTGCTGGCGCTGCACCCGCCCGATATCGCCCAAATCGTCATGGCGGTAAAGTAAATATTGCACGATTTGTTCGCCGTTGAGTTTCTGTTTGCCAGCCTTTAAATTTATATATAAATGCTGGCTTTCATCGGTATACTTCATGTCTTTAGGGACATTAATGGTAATGCCGCCAAGTGCATCTACCAAACTTTTGATGCCTTGAATATTGACTGTGACATAGCGGTCAATCCCCACGCCGCCCAAGAGTCCGCTGACTGACTTTGCTGACGAAGCCGGGCCGCCGTAGAAATTAGCTTCGTTTATTTTCACCTCGCCCCTGCCTTCAACATAGGTGCGGGTGTCTCGCGGAATGGAAAGCACGCTTAACTTTTTATTTTGAGGGTCAAACCTAACCAACAGCATGGTATCGGTTAACCCCTTGAAAGAGTTTTGCCAGACCTCGTATCCCTGCTCCTTATCGGGATGGCCGTCGAGGTCTGAGCTGAGAACTTTAAGTCCTAAAACTAAAATATTAACTGGGCGAGTCAGCTCCGGCATCTTCATGCTGAGCTTTGCCATGTCGCCTTGAGAAAACACCGCTGCTTCTTCAGGACTCAACTTCTGTTGCTGAAGCGGCGTTGTGGAAAGGGACACGGCTAGCAGCGCTCCGGCTGTGGCTGAGAGCATGGCTACTCCAGCCAAACCAAAACCAAAACCCAGCCAACGGCCTCGATGGGGCTGGGAAGATTTTTTGGTTGAAGGTTGAGCAGTTGATTGTTTGATAGGGTCTTGATTAGGAATTTTTTGAGCTGGCACTGGCTTCCTCACACACAACAAAAATAAAAAAGATAATGGCAATATGTAGTATCAAGCTGAAGACGCAATCAATCAATAGGGTAGGGGCTTAAAAGAACCCTAAATTATGATAAATGTTTGCCCACCACTTGCTCCGCTACGCGGCTAATTCCGGGCAACCATAGCGGTTGACGCTTCCAGAGGCGAACCATCAGTCCCAGAGCAACGATGAAATAGCTGGTTGTCAGCAGGCTACTCATTAATAACATGGGAAGTGTCGGAGATTCCGCAGAAATCGCTCCAGCTTCTAAAAGAATATGTCCTAAAAGCCAACTAAAAGCAAGGGCAATTGCCAAGCGGCTGACGGCTTTGCGTTCGGGGCTGCCCTGACGGCGGTAAAGATTCCACAGGGCGGGGAAAAAGCCGATGACTGGGATCATTAATACAAACAGACTTGCACGATCGAGTTCAGGATTTTCTAAGGGATCTGTATTTTTCATCATTTGCTACTCAAAATTTGCAGAAGGTCAGATTTTGCACAAGAGTTATTTGTTAGAGGGAAAATTAATATCCTAAACCAAAATTCCCAGAGCAGGGCTGGTGCGATCGCCAAACTTGTCTGTCAGAGGCAAAATTTTTCGGCACTCCCAACCCGCGACCGATCGTTGGCAACTTTTCGACCCGGAGACCCGTATTTTGATAAACTGGATACAGCACAGCAGACAGGAGAACAGACTTAGCCATGACCCAATCCCAAAAATCAATCGTTATTGCTCCATCCATATTATCAGCCGATTTTAGCCGTCTCGGAGAAGAGATTCAGGCTGTCGATCGAGCAGGGGCTGACTGGATTCACGTAGATGTGATGGACGGTCGCTTTGTTCCTAATATTACTATCGGGCCGCTGATTGTTGAAGCAATTCGCCCTGTTACTACCAAGGTGATCGATGTCCACTTGATGATTGTGGAGCCGGAGAAGTACGTTGAGGACTTCGCTAAGGCTGGTGCTGACATTATTTCGGTTCACGCCGAGCATAATGCTTCGCCTCACTTGCACCGCACCCTCGGCCAAATTCGGGAATTGGGCAAAATGGCTGGTGTGGTTCTGAATCCTTCGACGCCTTTGGAGTTTATCGAGTACGTGCTGGAACTTTGCGATTTAGTGCTGATTATGAGCGTGAATCCCGGCTTTGGCGGTCAAAGTTTTATCCCGGCTGTTTTGCCAAAAATTCGCCAGTTGCGTAAAATGTGCGACGACAAGGGCCTCGATCCTTGGATTGAGGTGGATGGCGGTTTGAAGGGGAACAATACTTGGCAGGTTCTGGAAGCGGGCGCAAATGCGATCGTCGCTGGTTCTGCTGTGTTTAAGGCGAACGATTACGCAGGGGCGATCGAGGGTATCCGCCACAGCAAGCGCCCGACTCCCGAGTTGGCTGCTGTTTAGTTGAAAATGCGATCGTGTCCGGTGAATTACCAATAATAATAAAAGTGGTTTGAAGTCAGGACGAATAATCCTTATTTAAAAATGGAAGAGCAAATTCTTCCATTTTTTTTCCGATCGAGAAGCGAAAATATTAGCTAATACTGACTTTAGTCCTTACTAAAAACCTCGATTATTGGTCATAAGTCATAAGTCATAAGTCATAAGTCATAAGTCATAAGTCATAAGTCATAAGTCATTGGTCATTGGTCAACCTGCTGTATAATATAGCTAGGTCAAAAATGGAAAAGCTAATGACGATCGCCATTACCCGCCATCCAACAAACGAATTAGCCGAACGCGGTTGGCGCACAGAAGAAATCGTCCAACCCGATGGCAGCACGGTTTTCGAGGATATTCCCCTGACCTCTGAAGAATTTCTCCATCCAGAAGAGGGATATCATTTGCCAAATAGCACTTTTCACGATCGCATAGCAGGAGATATTAAAGATATTCTCACCCGTCACTACGCTAACGATCCAACAACAGCGGTTTTTCGCGATCTCATAGTTCGCTGGGAAATTGCGGATTTCAAAGATCATTGTCCCGATACTTGTGTGGTGTTTGGCATTCAAAATAAAGAGCAGGTGCGGACAGAGTTTTTAGTGAACTCTGAAGGCGCGCGTCCGTCTTTAATTGTTGAAGTGGTTTCGCCTCGATATCGCAAAGAGGATCGAGAAATCAAAGTCCAACAATACGCTCGGGCTGGCGTGCGGGAATATATAATTTTCGATCGGCGGCGCCAGCGAGGTCAAATGCTGGATGAGGTGTTGGGCTACCGTTTAATAGATAACATCTACGTGCCGATTACTCCCGATGAAGAGGGACGCATTATGTGCGAAACGGTGGGTTTGTGGATGGGATTGCATGATGGCGAGGTGGTGATGGTGGATGTTCAAACTCAAGAGCGCCTGCTCAGATCCACAGAACTCGAACAGTGGGCGATTCAAGCCCAAGAGCAAGCCTCTCAAGCCGAACAGCGAGCTACTCAAGCCGAGCAGCGAGTCGCTCAATTAGGCGAATTTTTGCGATCGCAGGGTATCGATCCCGATCGAATTTGACAGTCCTGGACGCACGTCAAGGCCAGAAACCGGGTTTCTTCGTAAATCTCCGGTTATCAACCAACGATTTTACAGAGAAACCCGGTTTATGAGCGTAAGTCCTATTTGAGCTTTGGCGGTTGCTTTTTTAACCGAAAAACTGGTTTTTATCCCTATGAAAAAAGGTAGATTAATCATCGCTCAAAGATGTCGCTCTAACATTCTTCAAGAGTTATCGATCGAGCAAAAGTATCGCCCGGATTGTTGTGCAACTCAAGCTGTTTTACGATCGCACCCGCAACGTCAGGCGCACTGTATCCCCAATAAAGTGAGGAATGCGCCAGCTAAAGAGGCATTTTTTGATAGTTTTCAGCAACTCCACATCCGCCAAAGTCGAAGCATCAGCATCCACAACTATGCGGCTGGCGCGCACCTTACCGAAGACAATTTCTAACACCAATTCGCCGTTTGTACCCGGTGGCACAGTCAAAGTTTCCAAGTGTTCGTTTAAACTATCACGCGCCTCTTCATCCAACCCCGTCGCGCTAACGACTTCTACAGGTGATGTGCCGCGCGGGCTGGCCGGTGCGATCGGGGCACTGGCTGCGGCGGGTGCGGACAATTGATACTTCCGTTCCTCCATGCGGTTAAATGTGATGCCGCGCACTAATTCTTCAGGTTCTTCTTCTTCAGCAAGGCAAAAACATTCCATAAACCTTGCAACAGGTGCAGAACCTCGAACCATCATTTCCTGCGCCATAAAGTGCGTGCCACCAAATACACCTCCATATTCCACCGCTTCCGGCATTTCTACCGGCACGTTCATCGCGATCGATTCCGTACCCGGTTCGACGCGCACATCATCGCTGACAGCCACAAAAGCCGTGTACTGCGACAGAAGCTGATAGGTTAGCGCCGTTTCTGTCACTGTTTCCACGCCCACCTTGGTTTCGTACTGCACCATCTGATTCATCAAATCTTTGATGCGGTGCCGCCCCCAAAGCTGGGCAACTGCCGGATTTCCAGGATCTGTAAAGTCGAGTCGGTAGGTTTGGACGTACTGGTGTCCGCCTGCGCTAACCCCTTTAATATGAAGCGTTCCAGCTTCGCGATCGCCCTTTTTCCCAAACAGAACCAGCGGTTGTTCGGCAAATAAATCCGGCGCAACTGACGGATAAATTACCGGATTTTCGCCCTCTCCCTGCCAAGTAATTTCCAGATTTACTAACACCGGATTGTTGATTTGCCGGAAGAACTTTTCCACAAATTCATTAACTGGTTCGTCGTGCCGGATGATCCGCGAGATTCCCCGCCCGATTTCCGCAATGCGATCGAGCAAAAAGCGATTGACGGAACTCCCCGCACCGAAGCTGTACAGGCGATTCCCCGATTTGAGATGTTGCTGCACTTCGGCGAGAACTTGGTTTTCGTTGCCGATGTAACCGTCGCTGAGGAATACCACAGTGCGCAAGCGCCCGGATGGTGCGGGAAAATCGATCGCCGCCCGAATCCCGCCCAACATTTCCGTACTATTGTCAGCGCGCAGTTTGTTGATATATTCGATCGCCTGTTGTCGATTTTCTGCTGTATTCGGTAGCGGTTGTTTTGACAGTTGTCGCACTTTGTCGGAAAAATCCAGAATCGAGAAAGTATCCGCTGGATTCAATCCGTTAATAAATTGTCGCAACAATGCCTGACATTGCTGCAAAGGCGCACCGGATTGCGAACCGGAAGTATCGACTAAAAAAACGACATCTTTCGGCACAATTTCATCGGTTTTGTACTCGATCGCCGGAATCAAGTAAACTGCAAAATGCCCGCCGCGATCGTCCGAATGAGTTAATACCGTCGATTGAGTTTCTCGACCCGCAACTTGATAGCGAACAATCAAATCTTTGTTGGGAATTGTATCTTGATTCCCCAATTGAACGCGCACCGTTAGCCCATTTTTCTGCTCGCTTGCTAAGGAAGTTTGGGGGGAGTCTAAATATTCTATTTCCAGTTGGTGGGATGGGGAATTGACATTACGAATCGGTATGCCCGCCTCAATTTCCAGCGTCACGGCGATATCGTGTCCCGATCGCATTCCCGGTGGCAAAATCGGGGCATTCAGGCGCGACGCATCGGGGACAATATCGGTAGACGAATTGACTGTCATTGGGGCTGGGGCGCTACCGCTAGCAGCCGTTTCATCCAGCGGCGTACCGGGAATATATCGCGGCCCGACAACCATCGGAAAAATGAATTCGTAATCGCCAGCTAAAAATTTCAAACTGTCAGTGTAGCGAATCGTGACATCGATTGATTCACCCGGTTTGATGTTGGCGAGGGACTGGGTGAAAATATTATCTCGCTCCTGTTCCAGCAAACCCGCAGTCCGCCCTTCTTGTTTGGCTTTTTCGTAAATTTGTTGGGCTTCTTCACGTTTTTTGATGCTGCCTTTAATGGTGCGATCGCCAATTTTAATTTCCATCTCATCTACCGCTGCTTCCTCCGGTAGCGGGAAAATATAGACGGCTTCTAATGGCTTGGTGAAAGGATTTTCAAATTGCTGCGAGACTTCAACTCGCGATAAATTTCCGGCGATTTTTGCTCGGACTTCTGTATGTTTCAGGGGAAAAATAAGTTGTTCTCCCTCTGGGGAACCCACGTATAATCCACTGGTTCGCTCGGGTGGAGATTTCAAGGATGGCATAAAAGTAGTCCTCCATAAATGATACATCAAAAGGAACTGCAACACGCATCGTCTCGACTGCCTTGACTGTAGCGATTTCGTTTGGGTTTCAGCGCTTGATTTTATTTTATTTTATTTTATTTTGTTTTGTTTGCTTTGGATAAAGATTAGAAAGGGAAGCGGGAACGAACGAGAAAAACAACAGATTCCAGTTGGTATCGATCTGTCCTATTAAATAATCGGCTTAGAGAACAGGAATTATGCAAAAAAATCGGTTTTTGGGAAAAATTGTCGCTTTTTTCGAGAAATATTGACGCATAAACCTGGTTTTTGGGTTCTCTAGAGCGTGTTTTCTTGCGTCTTAGAACCCCCCAGTACCCCTTAAAAAGAGGGGAGCAAGAGGGTCAAAGTCCCCTTTTTGGATCTCATAGTGAGCTGGGAAAATGTATCCTGTGTTACAGGGTAATGGTTAATAGGTAATAGGTAATTGGCTCCAAATGACTAACCCATTACCCATTACCTATTACCAGTTCTTAGATCGAGTTATCACCATAGATCCAGGAGAGCCGATTTTTTGTATACGATCGAGCAAAAGGACACGGCATTGCCGTGTCCCCAGGGGTATCGATTTAGACCGCTACAAAATCTGCAACATTAATCAGCCCTGTTGACACATTGCTGAGAGTTGCTAACAGTTGACCGGAACTGGTAACTCGGATCGAAGTAGAATTATTTTCTACAGTAATGCTCAGTTGCGAGAAACTTAAACCGCCTGTCAAGCCGATCGCATCGCGACCATCTTGAAAGTCTAAAATAGTCTCGCGGCCGCTGTCGATACCTAAGATAAATCGATCGTCCCCAGTACCTCCAATCAAAGTATCATTCCCCTCATCTCCAAATAACCAATCGTCCCCAGCACTACCCAGTAAACTGTCTTCATCCTTGCCGCCATAAAGAGTATCGTTTCCAGCATCACCGTTGACGGTATCCTGACCTTGATTGCCAAACAACAAATCGTTGCCCAAATCACCACACATCTGGTCTTGACCGCCAGCGGAGCCGATCGCCAGACGGCTGCCAATATCCCCGTACATAGTATCTTCTCCCTCGCCACCACAGAGAGTATCGCTGCCCTCATTCCCAAACAGCACGTCGTTGCCCAAGTCTCCTAGGGCCAAATCATCACCCTTGCCGCCACGCACTGTATCGTTTCCATTACCGCCAGAAAGGGAATCTTCGGCTTCTTGCCCGTTCAGGTAATCATCGCCACTGAAGCCAAATAGCAAATCGCGACCTGTAGAATCAATGTTTAAAGGGTTAAGAGTACCACCGTATAATGTGTCGTTACCCTCATCGCCAATTAAAGTATCGCTCTGTTTGTCTCCAAAAATTATGTCGTCATCTTTGCCACCGTAAGCAACATCTTCATTCTCGCCCGCAAAAATTAAATCATCTTTAGCACCCCCGTTGAGGTAGTCATCGCCCTCATTGCCAAACAGCACGTCGCTATCTTGGGCAGAGGGAAGAATGGTTATATTTCCTAGATTAATGCCGAGGTAATATCCGCCATAAATATTGTCATTGCCAGTGAAGCCAATCTCCAAGTCGTTACCATTTAAGCCGTTGATATTGTCATTGGTAATCGAACCCTCCAGAAAGTCGTCGCTTTCTGTACCGTTGGTGGTGCTATTTGTTTGGTTGGGGCCGCGAATAGCAGTCTGGCTGGGAAAGGTTATCTGCTTGCAAATGCAATCTTCGTCTTGAGTTTCTGGGGTTGGAGTTGGAGTTGTTGTCGGAGTCGGAGTCGGAATTGGAGTCGGAGTTGTTGTCGGAGTTGGCGTTTCCGTTGGAGTCGGAGTTGTTGTCGGAGTTGGGGTTGGAGTTGTTGTCGGTGTCGGTGTTGGGGTTGGAGTTGGCGTCGGAGTTGGCGTCGGAGTCGGAGTTGTTGTCGGTGTTGGAGTTGGAGTTGGAGTTGGAGTTGGAGTTGGTGTTGGAGTTGGCGTCGGAGTCGGAGTTGTTGTCGGAGTTGGAGTTGGAGTTGGAGTTGTTGTCGGAGTTGGAGTTGGAGTTGGCGTCGGAGTCGGAGTTGTTGTCGGAGTTGGAGTTGGCGTCGGAGTTGGAGTTGGCGTCGGAGTTGGAGTTGGAGTCGGAGTTGGAGTTGGAGTCGGAGTTGGAGTCGGAGTTGGAGTTGGCGTCGGAGTTGGAGTTGGCGTCGGACTTGGTGACTCCAAGTCGTCATTTGCGATCGTACCTATGCCCGTCGCTTTAGTAATAGTCGCATTGACAGCGGTGCTGAGGTTGACGTTAAATGTTTCGTCAGTTTCAAACTTAGAATCGCCGTTGACAGCAACAGTAATGGTTTTAGTCGTTTCCCCGGCATTGAAGGTGACGCTGCCTGCGGCCGCCGCGTAATCGCTATCAGCAGTGTTAGCAGTACCGTCTGACGTGGCGTAATTGACGGTGACGGGCAAGCTAGAAGCTGCTGAGAGAGTGGCGGTAAAGGTGGCGCTAGCAGTACCCGTATTGCCCTCGGTAACAACTACATCACCGATCGAGATACTAGGAATATCATCATTGGCGATCGTAGCAGTGGCGGTGCTGGTGGTGACAGTCGAACTTTCCGGCGCTGCGGTCAAATTTGGGTTGCTGAGGGTGACGGTAATTGTCTCGTCAGGTTCAACTGCGCTTTCGCCCAAGACATCCACAGCAATAGTTTTAGTTGTTTCGTTGGCGGCAAAGGCGATCGTCCCTGTGGCGCTAGTAGCCCCAGCAGCATTGATATTATTGTAGTCTGCGCCGTTGCTCGCGGTACCAGCGATCGCATAATTTACTGTACTCGCTACCCCCGTGCCGCCGCTGCGAGTGACGGTGAAAGTGACGGGTTTAGTGCCGGAGTTGCCTTCAATTAAGGAACCTGTCGCTGGATTTGTGAGTGCGATCGCATAAGAAATCGGGTCGTTGGCGGGTATAGTTAGGGTAGTTTGGTTAGTAGTTCCAGCAACGGCATTAATAATAGTACCGAAGTTGAAAACGGCTGTTTCATCATTTTCTGGGATGTCATCAGGATTGATAGTAACAGTGAGATTTTGGGTAAGGGCTGCACCACTGCTACCAGCATTAAAAGTGATAGAGCCAGGGGTAAAAGTGTAGTCAGAACCTGCGCCTTGGGTAGCCGTACCTGTGTTAACTAATGGTACGGTGACATTGGCAAGGGGAGTAGCGCTGAGAGTGACTGGGATAGTAACAGTATTAGCAGCAATTCCTTCTGTACCTGAGAAAGTGGGAGCACCAAAGTTAACTAGAATGTCGGGATATTCATAAGCACCAATGTCAACGATGCCGTTGCCGATGCGGGCAAAACCAGCACCTCGTTGATCGTTAGTTGAAACACCAGTGTTGTTGCCTGCGTTGAATGCTGGACTACCTGAGAGTAAGGCGCGAGTAAACGTGAGGCCGCCGTTATTAGCTAAAGCATCAAGTAATGGATCGATCTGGCTGCCAGCAGTGCCTACTTTATCGTTATTCGTGCCATTGGTAAACCCTGTACTGCCAGTGTTGTTACCAATTAAGTTATTGCCTTGGCTGACGAATTGCCCAGAAACGTCGGGATGTATGGTTCCGGGTACTGCTGTGTTATCAATGTTGCCAGCGATGATGGTATTTTTGACGTTAACTGTGCCGCCTTGCCTGAAGATTCCGCCGCCATTGTCGTTAGCTTGGTTGTTGTTATCGAGATCGGCGGTGTTGCTAGCGATCGTGCTATTGTTAATAGTTAATGTGCCGCCACCGGGTTTGAAAATGGCACCTCCTTCAGCGTTTGCTGTGTTGCCAGAAAAAGTGCTGTTAGCGATGTTTGTGTTTAACGTGCTGCCGTCGTAAATGGCACCGCCACCGTAAAAAACAGTGGGGTTGCTGGCTTTATTACCGGAGAAAGTGCTGCCAGAAATATCTAGACTTCCCTCTGTATAAATTGCGCCGCCGCCTTGGCCTGTCACTTCGTTGTTGGTGAAGCTGCTGTTAATGACTGTCATCGTCTCTTGGTTTCTGATCGCACCGCCACCAAATCCGGTTGCTTTGTTGCTAGTGAAGGTGCTGTTGCTGACTGTCACCGTGCCGCTATTATCGCTAAAAATAGCGCCGCCACTCTGGGCCGTGTTTGTAGTAAAGGTGCTGTTGGTGACAGTTACGGTTCCACCGTTGTTTCTGATGCTGCCGCCGCTGTTACCTGCTACGTTAGTGTCGAAAGTGACGTTGTTAACATTAACTGTGCCGCCGTTGTTAAAGATGCCGCCACCTTGATCGTCACCAGCAGCGTTAGCGTTACCATTTTTAATTGATAAAGCGGAGATATTGAAGGTGATGCCTGCGGCTGTGACGTGGAAGGCGCGATCGATTGTAGCGGCGTTAATTGTTGTTGTGGCTTGACTTGCGCCTGTAATGGTGAGGTTTTTAGTGATGTCGAGGTCGCCTGTAGCACCTAAGTTTTCGCCTGTCCCCGCGATCGCTAGGTTATAGTTGCCAACAGGCAGAATGATGCTGTCGCCAGCCGCGGAGTAACGAATGGCTTCGCGCAAAGAGATAAGTCCGACCAAATTTCCATTATCTTCGTCGGTAGTGGTGGTGACGTTGATGGTGGGTAAAACGCGATCGTAACTTGCGATCGCCTCTTGGGTGAATGCCAAAGCGGTCTCAATCGAACCAATTGTTACTTCTAAATTCCAGTCACCGCCTAATGCAGCACTTCCTGTCAGGTTTTTGGAAGCGGCGATGTCTGCACCTGTGAGTTGATTGAGGCGTTGCAAGAACGATCGCCCCGCTATCGGTGGGGCGATTTCTGCCGCCACGTTGCAACCGTACAGGAGGATATCGGCGTTAGGGGCTAAGGCCTTTTTCCACTGCTCAAGTCGATCGCCATATTCGTCTAGGTTGTCAGAATTTAGCTGAATTGACCCCAGTTGCAAATTTCCAGGCCCGCCGTGAGAAACAATGTGAACGGCGGAAATATCGGTGTAGCTAGCTAATAACTCTGTAATTTGCTCGACTCCATCCCCCGCCCGATCGAGTATAAATATCTCTTTCCTTGGTTCGGCGCTTGGTGCAAGGCTTTGATAATCTTCAACGGTTGGGTCAATGACAACTATTTGCGTAATTTTTTCCATGATCGATTTTCCTCGTAGATGCAAGGGAAATGGAGCTTAAAAGCGGCGAGCGTCTTGCCAAAAGAATTCAAATTAGTATTGACAAATAATCATTTGAATCCACTAGCTAGGTTTGGGAAAGCTTGTAAAAGGCAAGATATAATGCTTAAATCATAAGCAGCTTAGAGTCTTACTAAGACAACACCGAGAGCAAATTTGTTCCCAATCTTAGAAATTAGTCAGTAAATATAGCGATCGACCCGATCGCGCATTCGATCCCCGACTTCTTTAAGAAATCGGGGATCTGGGGGTTCTGTTTTTTCAGGTGGGCTTACTTATTTGGAGATACTAGCGAGAATGCTTTCCATTTCAGCAAGCTCGATCGCCCCGGAGAACGTTTTGCCGTTCATAATAAAGAATGGAGTGCCTTCAATGCCGAGTTGTTGAGCGAGTTGCACGTCTTTGGCAATGGCGGCTTCGGCGGCGGGGCTGTTGCGATCGGTGTTGAATTTATCTAATTTTAGATTGAGTTTTTGGGCGATCGATCCGTACAATGGCTCGCCTAACTCTTTCTGGTTTTCAAACAAAGCGCTGTAATATTCCCAGAATTTGCCCTGCTGCTGGGCCGCCCAAGCTGCTTTAGCTGCTGGCAGCGCTTGAGGGTGAATTGAAGTCAAGGGAAAATGCTTGTAAGCTAAAGTAACTTTGTCCTGGTGTTTTGCCATAAACTGCTTGACAGTATCGTGAGCGCGCGCGCAAAACGGACATTGAAAGTCAGAGAATTCTAAAAGTACAATCTGCTGCGAAGCTGAACCCGTGCTGGGAGAATCCCCGATCGAAGATTTGGGATTAGTTTTCATGGACTGCAAAAATGACTGCTGCGCTGCTTTGAGAGACTGCTGCTGCTGTTGCTGGTACGCTTGTACAGACTCTAAAATTGCTTGCGGGTTTTCGCGGATAACCTGCAAGACTTGCTCTTTCAACTTGGGATCGACTGGATTACCACCGGCTGACTGGGCGGGGGAACAACCGATAAATACCAGGCAACCTGCGAGGAGTGCAGCAAAGCAGAAGGCTTGCTGGCTGCGGAGTTTTCGCCAAATAGTGGATAGGTTCATCTTTTATTTCTCATACACGGCAACACTTAATCCTACATTTAATTTTGCGGAGTGTCAGGTGTACCGCTGTTGAGTGCTGTGCAGCTCTTTTTATATGTGATGAATAATTAGTAAAATTAATTCCGGTTGCATCGGAATTAATTTTACCCGAAATTAGGACACGGCAGTGCCGTGTCCCTACAATTAATCGCGGTAGGGAAACGGCACTGCCGTGTCCTCTATATCATTCCGGCGCAGCCGGAATTGATATAATTGTAATTAACAAGATTTGCAGTCAAGAGTGCAAGTGTTTGCTCGATTATTTGCGGTTGTTGAGCCATTTAGCAGCAACTATTCCCACAATACCCGCCACAATTGGATTTCCCAAAAACTTCATCAAACTCGGCTGTTCGGCCAGCACGTCTCGGAAAATATCCGGGTGATTGTGATAGGTAAACGAGGCCAGCTTGGTAACATCGTCAGCATTCATGCGGCTGGCGTGGTGGGTAGAAAGTCCTAGCTGCTTTTCCAATTGGCGATCGTCCAATCCTCTCTTATCCAACTGCTTGAAGAATTCCCGCGCTACATCGTCGCGTTCGTTCGGCTTAATTTGGGCGATCGCCTTTTGCAATTCCGGTTCCAACTGCGCCGGCGGTAGCGAGTCGTGATTAAGAGAACGGCCGAATAATTGTTTGCGCTGATCCGGCGAAGTTCTCTGAGCAAAATCGTCAAAATTTTCGTACTCTTCACCGGTTGTCTCCGGCATCATTTCTTTATCCCCCTTTGCCAAATCGCTCATGATTTGACTTTTGTAACTATCGCTGCTACTCATGATAACTCTCTTCCAATCTACACAACAGTTTTGTCTATACTTGAGATTGTTTCGCCTTCAAAAAACTGCGGAATATAAAACCGCCGCGCGGCTATTATTAAAGCTTGCTAACCAGGTCAAGACTTGTATTCAATCTGATTTGATTGCTGGTCGTACTTAGCCGTCAAAATCAGTTTTTTGTCAGGAGCATAAACCAAAACACTTACATCCTGACTTGGGAAATTGCGGTGAAAACCTTGGGCTAAAGATTTGGCCAAATCTTTCACTTCTTTAGGGTTCACTTGCGGGGTAATTACAACTCCCAATTTGTTATTGTCGCGCACGTAAGCATCCTGAACCAGACCCTTAGCCGTCTTTGTTACCCATTGACCAAAATCTTGACCTGCCGCGGTATTGCCGCGTTCTAGCTGCGCGTAATAACCCTGACTGCCACCAACTGCTACAGGTACATTAGTCGGTTGTTGGGCTGAAACGCTGGGCGCGCAGGCAGTAGTAACCGCCAGCATTAATACTAAGAGTATGCCCGCAATTATTTTGCGACTCTGCTGCAATAAACTCACCTTTTTTCCTCCGTTCACGAAACAATTTGAATCCTTGAGAGGATCGGGTTTCTAGAGCCTCTCAATTGGTATTAGGCTCAGTCTAGTTTCTTTTTGAGCTCATCTTTTACATCTTCGACCGCGTGACCAGCTTCAGCTTGTGCCTGCTTGGCTTTGCCTTCTGCTTTATCCTTCGGGTCGCCAGTAATATTGCCTAGGGCTTCTTGAGCAGCGCCTTCGATGTTTTTGCCAGTTGCCTTTGCTCTATCTTCAGTGCTCATTGGTTTCTCCCTATCTGTATCTAATTTGACGTTTTTTACTTAAACTCATCATAGGTAACAAGGAGCTACGTTGCACTCTACCTGTAGGAAGAAAGAAGAAAGTTCGGCAACAGATTGTTTGACAGATTTAACGGAGGTCGGGAATAGGGAAGATGGCAACCGATTTAACGGATTTAACGGAGATTGGGAATAAGAACAAGGAATAGGGAATAGGGAATAGGGAATAGGGAATAGGGAATAGTTTTTTTTCAGTCCGGGATAAACTGCGACTTTGATACTTACCGGATTTTTACAGTTTCAGCGGGCTGCAATGAAGTATTTCTGTGAAAAAACTCGTCGATGGTCACCCGTGCGTCCAAGACAATTTTTTTAAACCCAAAAAAATTGAAAATTATAATGTTTTTATTGAATTCTGCTTTGTGCCTTCAAAAGGCGAGTGTGGGCAAGACCGCATCTTACCCACACCCTACAAAAATCGCTATGAGTTTTAATCTACCTTCTGAGGACATTCTGTATCTATTTTGTGCTGAAGTTCTTCTTTCAACTGTTCGACAGCGCGCATAGTTTGAGCATTTTCTTGTTTCTGCTGGCCGAGGGCTTTTTCTGTTTCCTCTCCGAGCAATTTTTCCCTTGATTTTGGTAGCGTTACTTGATTTTCGCTGCCAGGGTGGGTCGCGTTTTCTTCAATACTCATTTGTCTTGACCCTATTGTTGGTTAAATTTATTTTTAACAAGGCTAGTTAGAAGCTAACCTCATACTTATAATAAGGCCAATAACGAAGCCTTCCCTCTGCCTGAAGATAGATAGGGACTGGCTAATAGTTTGTAACTTTACATTAAGAGAAATTAGGGAGACTTCCATCTGCCGGAAGAAAGATATGGGAAAGGGATGAGTGCGTGAGTGCGTGAAATTCTTGATGACTCACAAGGCTATCCCGTGAATGAGTTGGGGAGATGGGAGGAGCGGGGAGGGCGGGGGATGGGGAGAATTTTCTGCGGCGCGCGCATTAAGTGGCAAATGTTGTTGGATGAGGCTCTTTCGACATCCGTAAAAGATGAAGAGAGAAATAGGGGACAGGTTAGTGCAGACTTAAGTCTATGCTGAGAGTTTGACCGTTAAAATCCACAGGGTACAGCAATTCCCCTGTTTTGTGGCGATCGGCTTAAGTAATCTGCTAAACAAGAGTTAGCATCGAGGCTAACTTCCGACAGGATTGAACTAAAATTTCTGTTATTAGTAAAAAGTATCTAAAACCCTATGGGAGCAAGCAGCAGTAACCCCCTCGAAGCAGCCGGTTCGACTCGTGAGCCGATCAAAATAGGCGTGTTGCATTCGCTGACGGGCACGATGTCCATCAGCGAAATTTCTGTGAAAGACGCGACGCTGTTGGCTGTTGAGGAAATTAATGCGGCGTCCGGGGTGCTCGGACGCCCCTTGGAAGCGGTTATAGAAGATGGAGCCAGCGATTTGCAGACTTTTGCTCAAAAAGCTAGGCAATTGCTCCTAGAAACGCAGGTGGCGGTGGTATTTGGCTGTTGGACTTCGGCGAGCCGCAAGGCTGTACTGCCGGCTTTGGAGCACGGCAGCGGGTTGCTGTTTTATCCGGTGCAGTATGAAGGGCTAGAACAGTCTCCGAATATTTTCTACACTGGTGCTGCCCCGAACCAACAGATTGTGCCTGGGGTGAATTACTTGCTGGCACAGGGGAAGCGGAAAATTTTTCTGTTGGGTTCGGATTATATCTTTCCCCGCACGGCAAATCTGATTGTGAAAGCTCAATTGGCGGCACTGGGGGGAGAGTTGGCGGGGGAAGTGTATTTGCCGCTGGGTTCTAAGGAAGTTGACGAGGCGATCGCACATATCTTAGCAGTGAAACCGGATGCTATTCTCAACACTCTCAACGGCGACAGCAATGTGGCTTTTTTCCAAAAGTGGCGGGAAGCTGGCTTGAAACCGCAGGATTTGCCGGTGATGTCGGTCAGCGTAGCAGAAGAAGAAGTGCGGGCGATCGGGCCAGAAAATATTGCCGGACATTTGGTGGTTTGGAACTATTTTCAAACGGTTGATACACCGGAAAATCGGAAATTTGTCAAGGCTTATAAAGCCCGATACGGGGAAAATCGAGTCACGGATGACCCGATCGAAGCGGCTTATTTCGGCGTTTACCTGTGGAAGCAAGCAGTAGAAAAAGCTGGTTCTACAGATGTGGTGAAAGTCAGGGCGGCTGCTAAAAATATGGAGTTTGCAGCGCCTTCGGGCAAGGTCAAAATAGATACCCAAACGCAGCATACCTGGAAAACAGTGCGGATTGGCAAGGTGAAGTCGGACGGTCAAATTGAGGAGATTTGGAATTCGGGCGCACCGGTACAGCCAGATCCTTTTCTAAAAGCCTATCCTTGGGCGGCGGCATTTGCTCCGAGGCATATTTCTGTGGGAACTCGGGCTTCTTTGATCGGGCTGTTTGTCATCTTGGTACTGATAACTTGGATGGCGGTGGGAGTCGGGTGGATTGGTGCTGTGGAAATGAAGAACTATTTGCTGGCAATAGAGGCTGCCTCGGCTCCGGCGGGGGTTCCCGAGGCAGCAATGGGGGTGCTGGTGCAGCAAACTCTCTTTGTGGCGAGCCGCACTCAGCACTGGCTGCTGGGGGCTTTGGTTTTGAGTTCGATCGCGGGGATAGTGGCTTTTGTGTCGGTGTCGGCAATTATTCGGAATCTCGGCTTGCTGCGGAAAACTGCGTCCATGATGGCGAGCGGTGATTTGACGGCTCGATCGCCTGTTGTTTCTAATGACGCGATCGGGGTGCTATCTTCTACTCTCAATACAATGGCTCAGCAAATTAGCAGTTTGCTCAACGGTTTGGAAGTGCGGCAGCGGCAGCTAGAGGAACGATCGGGCGAATTGGAAGTCGCTAAGAATGCTGCGGAAGCTGCCAACCGGGCGAAAAGCACATTTTTGGCAAATATGACTCACGAGTTGCGGACGCCCTTGAATGCGATTATCGGCTACAGCGAGCTGCTGCAAGAAGAGGCGATCGAACTCGGCGAAGAAGAGTTTGTGATGGATTTGGCAAGCATTAATATGGCAGGCAAGCAGTTGCTCAACATTATTAGTGACATCCTGGATATTTCTAAAATTGAAGCAGGAAAGATGACTCTTTTCTTGGAGACTTTTGAGGTGTTGAATTTGATCGAGCAGGTTGTCACTACTGTTCAACCCATGCTAGGGAAAAATGGCAACACTTTGATCGTCAATTGCGATCGCAATATTGGCACGATATACTCCGATTCGTCGAAGCTGCGGCAAGCGCTGTTGAATTTGGCGAGCAATGCTGCTAAGTTTACCGATCGAGGCAAAATTACGATTAATGTTTGGAAGGAAGAAGGGGAAGTTTTGCCGATCGACAATTCCGAAGAACTCCCGGCAGTTCGTTCTCGGTGTCCAAATCCTTCGATCGTGTTTCAAGTCACCGATACCGGCATCGGCATGACTGAGGATCAGGTGTCGAGGCTGTTCGGAGCTTTCGCCCAAGCGGACAATTCGACTACCCGCAGGTACGGCGGCACCGGTTTGGGGCTGACAATTAGCCGGAAGTTTTGCCAGATGATGGGCGGGGACATTACGGTTGAGAGCGGGTTTGATTGCGGTTCTAGTTTTACGATCCGGTTGCCGGTTGCGGTTAAAAGCGAGAAAGAAGTTGCGCCCGATCGAGAAATCGCAGAAATGCAGGCCGAGTCTTCCCTGGAGTTAGAAACGGGTGCAGCGGCGACAGAAGCGAAGCAAAAAGAAGTGCGATCGCAACCGCTGGATCTGCCCGATGCTGCTACTGTGCTGGTGATTGACGATGACCCGGATGCACGGGATTTAATCACCCGCTGCTTGTCGAAACAGGGATTTCGGGTGCGATCGTCGGCTAGCGGTCAAGCGGGGCTTCAGTTGGCGTCTGAGTTGCTGCCGGATGCGATTACTCTGGACGTGATGATGCCGAGTATGAACGGCTGGGCGGTGCTGTCGGCGTTGAAAGCCGATCCGGATTTGGCTGATATTCCGGTGATTATGTTGACTTTTTTGGACGACAAAAATCAGGGTTTGGAATTGGGAGCGGCGGAGTATTTGGGGAAGCCTTTGGATTACAAGCGCTTTGCTGCTTTATTGAGCAAATATCAGCGATCGAGAGATTAGTTATTAGTTATTAGTTATTAATTATTAGTTATTAATTATTGGTTGTTAGTGGCAGATAAAACCAAGAAATAACAACAACTAACAACTAACAACTAACAACTAACAACTTAATCTAAGAATCCCATTAAGGTCGAGCTATCGTCAATTTCGTTTGAGGCAATGGGGCGGTTTCCTCCCATTGTGGAGTAAACTTCATCAATGTGCAGAAGGCTGACGCCAATAGGGCGGGCACCGGACATACTGAACATTTCGCTGACTTGCATGGCGCTAGAGCCGATCGGGCGTCTTCCCACTGTCCCCACCACTTCCAAGTCGCTGGATTCCACCGGGCGATTGGCTACAATGCCGTAGGTTTCGCTGATGTGCAGGGTGCTGGTGCCGATCGGGCGATTCCCCGATATCGAGACGGTCTCGCTGATGGTAAAATCGTCTGGGCCGACGGGGCGGTTGTCATGCAGGTGTTGCGGCTGATAAAGTTGAATTCCCGCTGATTTTGCCTCTGCGGCTGCTGTCGCTTGGTTTTTGGAACTTGCTTTGCCGCGGCGGGCGATCGCATTGCCTTTATCTTTGGGGCTGAGACTCATAATTTTTTTCCTCTTGATTATTGGGCTTTGATTGCTGGGTTCGGAAAGCCTCGGACTGTCCAAGCTTTTTTTCTGGGCTTTCTGCTTTCTATTTCGATCGATGTTAAAATAATATTATAAACTCTAACCAATTGATTAACTAAATTGCAGAGTCATCGGATTTTTGTTAAAATTTATTAGTAATAGCTACATTTTCCTATGGTAACTGCGGCAGCATCTTTTCAATTGCAAGCGCCCTTCAAGCCCACAGGCGACCAACCGCTAGCGATCGAGCAACTCGTCAAAGGCATCCAAGCGGGCGATCGATTTCAAACCTTACTCGGTGCCACAGGTACGGGTAAAACCTTCTCCATTGCCTCGGTGATTGAAAAAATCGGCAGACCCACTTTAGTCCTAGCACACAATAAAACCCTGGCAGCCCAACTGTGCAACGAACTGCGAAATTTTTTCCCGAACAATGCAGTCGAATACTTTGTCAGTTATTACGACTACTACCAACCTGAAGCATACATCGCCGTCACCGATACTTTCATTGAGAAAACGGCAGCAATTAACGACGAGATAGATATGCTGCGGCACTCAGCAACGCGATCGCTCTTTGAACGCCGCGACGTAATTGTAGTTGCTTCAATTAGCTGCATCTACGGTTTGGGAATGCCCGCAGAATACCTGAAAGCTGCTATTCCTTTGCAAGTAGGAATGGAAGTCAACCAGCGGCAAATATTGCGAGATTTAGTTAACGTCCAATACAGCCGCAACGACATAGATTTAGGCAGAGGCAAATTTCGCGTCAAAGGCGATGTTTTGGAAATTGGCCCCGCTTACGAAGATAGAATTATTCGGGTTGAATTCTTCGGGGATGAAATTGATGCCATACGCTACGTTGACCCCGTAACCGGTAAAATCCTGCAAAGTACAACCGCTTTAAATATTTATCCAGCGCGCCACTTTGTCACGGCAGAAGATAAATTAGAAGCTGCTTGCCAAGGAATAGAACTCGAATTAGAAGACCGACTGGCAGAATTTGAAAAAGAGGGTAAACTATTAGAAGCTCAGCGGATAGAACAGCGCACCCGCTACGATTTGGAAATGCTGCGCGAGGTAGGTTACTGCAACGGAGTCGAGAATTATTCGCGGCATTTAGCAGGGAGAAATGCCGGGGAACCGCCAGAATGTTTAATTGATTATTTCCCGAAAGATTGGATGTTGGTGATAGATGAATCTCACGTCACAGTGCCGCAAATTAGGGGAATGTACAACGGCGACCAAGCGCGCAAAAGAGTATTGATCGAACACGGTTTTCGCTTGCCCAGCGCGGCAGATAACCGCCCTTTAAAAGCAGAGGAATTCTGGGCAAAAGAGAATCAGTGCATCTTTGTTTCTGCTACGCCTGGGGATTGGGAAATTGAGATTTCTGAAGGAAGAGTTGCCGAACAGGTGATCCGCCCGACGGCAGTAGTCGATCCGACGATTTTCGTGCGCCCGACGGAGGGACAAATTGATGATTTGTTGGGGGAAATCAAGGATAGAGTAACTCGGGACGAGCGAGTTTTGGTGACGACTTTAACCAAGCGGATGGCAGAAGATTTAACCGAATATTTGCAGGAAAGGGCGATTAGAGTTCGGTATTTGCACTCGGAAATTCAGTCGATTCAACGCATCGAAATTATCCAAGATTTGCAGGATGGTAAGTTTGATGTATTGATTGGCGTTAACTTGCTGCGGGAAGGTTTGGATTTGCCGGAAGTTTCGCTGGTGGTAATTTTGGATGCGGATAAAGAGGGGTTTTTGCGATCGGGACGTTCGTTGATTCAAACGATTGGAAGGGCGGCGCGGCACGTTCAGGGACAGGCTATTTTGTACGCGGATAATTTGACGGATAGTATGGTTAAGGCGATCGACGAAACCGATCGACGCCGGGGGATTCAGCTAGCGTACAATAAGATGCACGGGATTACGCCGCAGCCGATCGCCAAAAAGCGATCGAGTAATGCGATTTTGGCATTTTTGGATGTGTCGCGCAAGCTGAATTCTCAGCAGTTGGAGGAGGTTTACGAACAGGTAAACGAGTTATCTTTGGATGAGATTCCTCAGTTAATCGGGCGGTTGGAAGCGCAGATGAAGGCGGCGGCGAAGAAGTTGGAGTTTGAGGAGGCGGGTAAATTGCGCGATCGAATCAAGCATTTGCGCGATAAGCTATTGGGACATTAAGGAAGAGTGGGAGGATATGATGTTCGATCGCATTACCTTCGATTAGAAACAACGGAGGACACGGCAGTGCCATTTCCCTACCCGAAAATAATCAATCTTCCTCAATCAGAGATGTAACTATCGCCCTATTAATTGTAGGGACACGGCACTGCCGTGTCCTGATTTCTTTGGGAGACAGCAATGAGCAAATTTCAGTTATTGGATGCAGTGACTTTAACCGAAGGAGTCGCCCTCGCTGATGGCGAGATTGCACCGCCACAAACAGCCGGGACAATTGTTGAGGTTTTCAAGAACGGTGAAGCTTATTTAGTAGAATTATTTGGCGGATGGGTGAAAGCAGAAGTTGGCGGGGATTTTGTGCCTGCAACTCAGGATGAACCGGGCGCATTTATGGAAACGATTGGTGTTGAAACAGTTTATCCGCATCAGTTGCAATTAGTAAAATCTGCCAGCGAACTTATGGGAGTTCGAGAGCGTTTACTGTCGGTTTTAAATAATTTACCTGACGAGTTAGTGGCTGAAGTCTGCGATTTTGCGGAGTTTTTGCAGGAAAAACAGCAAAAAGTGCGTGAAGCGAAGCTATCCCGTAGGGAATCGTATTAAGCATCTGCGCGATAAACGTTTAGGTAATGAAGGGATAATTCAAAAGCCAAACATCGCTTTTAGTCCATTTGCGATCGGCTGATACTCTTCTGCGGTTAAATCTCCTCGGTAGCCCAAAACACGCTTTATGTCCACAGCACGTATTTGATCCAGCAACACTGTAGAGTCATAGCGTATGTTTCCCATTCCAGCCTGAAGCTGCGGATATAGCGTTGAGTTTCGTGCCGCCCAATCTCCTTGTTGTGTCGTCAAGGGAACGACTATTACCAGCGAAAACCGCGTTATTCCTGTGACATTTGGCAAAGCTACAATTACGGCAGGTCGAGTGTTTTCCTGTTCGCGACCGGGGGGAATTTGAGCCGGGAAGTTAACTAACACTACAGCCCTCACCTGCAAAAAATTAGGTAGCTGACTCACAAATTTTCTCTACGTTTTTATTGCCAATGCCGATCGGGTTTGTTTCTTGAATGCGCCACGCAGCATAGGCTATAACTTCTTTAAAGTCTTCTTCTTCAAGTTCTGGATAAGTTTGGCGTATTTCTGCTGTAGAATAGTGAGACGCTATCATTGAGATGATAGTTTCAACAGTTATGGGTAAGTTGCGAATGCAAGGTTTTCCCGCCATGAATTCTGAATCGGAAGTAATTCTAGTAAATTGCTGGATATCTTCTTTGCTATTGGTTGCACTTTCATTGTCCAGAATTACCATTCCAACTCCCGGAATAAAACGCACAGGCTTTGTGCCTTCGAGGGGGTCTACATCTCCCCAATCATAGGGGGGAATTTCATTATCGACGAGGTAAAGTTGACGCCAAGGCGATTTTGCCAATGCTTCCTCGGAAATGTCAGGAAAAAATATTAGCACTTCTGCGATACCAACTGGAAAACCATTGAGTTTGCTCAAGCCATCTATAATGGCGGCTAAGACGGATAAGTCTAGATGGTTGAGCTTTTCTGCTTTTTCGATCAGTTGGTATACGGTTTCAGGATTGAGTGTTTCGCCCACAGCTTCGACTAAGTTTTCGGGGGTGAAACCTCGACATTTCAAGTATTCGGCTAGTTGTAAGCGAATTGTACTCATGGGTTTAGTTGAGAAAGATTTTAGGGTGAAGTGCGATCGCCTTTGACCATTCTTTTATTTTATGGATGGAAAGGGCGATCGTACTTTTGATGAATTTACCTACATCCCTGTTTAATATTCGTCATCAAAAGAGTCTTCAATCGAAAGACCATCTGGCGAACAGGGATCTACTCGTTGTCGCAGTTCCAGGTTCCGATCCTCCAATGAATCTACCTTTTGTTGTAGTTCAAGGTTTTCATCTTGTAACTCATCTCGCTCCTGTTGCAGTTCGAGATTTTCATGGTCTAGGTAGCTCAGTTTACCTTTAATTTGTTGATTCTCAATTTGAAGCAATTCGATAGTTTTGTCCTTTGCTTCCATTTTTTCAAGCAGAATGCGGTACAAGTTTGCTTGAGTAGAGAGTGCTATTTCAAGTTGCTCAATGAGTTGTCTGTTTTCAGAAATTAGGATGTTAGCCATTAGCTTCTTTGACTAAGTGTTGGGTGGATTGATACTCGCAATTGCAACAAGTAGATTAGATACAGCTAAGCCAGCCAGTAAGCTGACTGGCTGCTGTCTAGGCTATTTTGTTCTCAGTTAATTTCCTGCTTGGGAGAGTGCTGAGCAATCCACCCGCGAATCTCGTCATTAGCCATACCTTTGAAGTATGGTCTGTCTTTTATACCTTGACGCTTGGCTAGGTTCAAGGCGAGCGCCACAAGCCGAGACTCTGGCTGTGTCTGTTTTTGACCATCTTGATGGAGCTGATAAACCAGATAAGCTAGCTCCAAACCACGAGGATGCTTAGACAGCTTGTCTAGTAGCAACAGCGGATTTTGTGTTATCATGTTTTTGACTGTTTAAAGAACAAGAGAATCTTTCAAGTGACCTGATGCACACCAGCGCAGCCACTCTAGGATTCGATATTACGAAAAATAGAAAACATTAGAAAGTCCTTACACCTGAGAAGTGTTGAGACTTAGCGTCCTTACACCTGAGAAGTGTTGAGGACGCTTTTGCTTTGTTTTCTATTTTAAAACTCTAACACCTTTTATCTAAATTTGCAACTTCGTGCCGAAGTTGGCAGCAAACTTAAAAGTTAGGTGCATGATCGCAAAGGTATTCCCATTATCGTAGATACCATTGTAGATCCTTAAAAAAAACTCTATAATATAATAACCAAGCTTACGCATTAAGTGCATACTAGCTACGCATCAAATACATATGCTATGATATGCACTTAATGCACTTGTACTTATGCACTTAAAACATATGTCGGTCGATAAAAATCACCCAGATGACGGGAGAGACTCGGATCAGTTGCCAATAAAACAAATAGACCCAGAAAATGTGGAATATCTTAAAAATGTGTTCCCAAAAAATATGTTTACAGAGAAAAGCAACCAAGATGAGGGGGAAGACTCGGATGAGTTGCTAATCAAAAAAACAATCCCAGAAACTGTTGATGACTCTTTTCAAGAGCCCCAGCCACCCACAAATAAAAATTATAAAAATGACTTACAACCCTTGCCAGTTGTCCATTCTGACCTTGATGAGTACGGCTTAGACCCCTATGAATTCCGACTCTATGCCCATGTAGTTCGCAGGACAGGCGGAAAACTCACAGGTGAGTGTTTCGCTAAACTGAAGAAAACAGCAGAAATCTGTCATATGAGCGTCAGAAAAGCCCAATATGCCCTAAAAACTCTGTGTGATGCGGGTTTAATACTAAAGGAACAGCGTAAGGGACGTACTGACGTGTACAGACTAACTCCCAAAAGCAACTGGAAACCAAAAGAAGAACTCAAGCAGATTCGACAGAAAGCCAAAGAGTCTAAAGTTGAGGACTCAGAAGAAGAGTAAAATGCCAACAAGCTAAACCGTGGTACGGGCGTCTCGCCCGTACATCATCTGCGGTTAAAATATTCGTAGGATAAATTAAGAGTTAGGTGCGATCGTCCTTAACACCCTTAGTTTAGGGGTAATAATTAGGGGTAAATGTGAGGGGATAAATTAAGAGTTAGGTGCGATCGCCCAAAACACCACCAAAACCAACTACTTACTCAACACCACAGCATCCGTACTGCTAGCAAAAGCCGGACGAATAAACTCCTCCTTCTCTTCCAGCGTGATGTAACCCTTATCTACAGCTAGCTGCATCACTTCCTAAAGAAAACCTCTCAGCACATCTAATACGTGAGTGCGATCGCATTCAAAAACCTTTTCCTAACCAGAAGTTTCAAACTTCCTCAAATAGGAGTTACGCAGGAGAACTCAGAAACCGGGTTTTTTGGGCTAATACTTCGTAACAGCCCGCAGATGCAGTAAAAAACCCGGTTTCTTTGGCGGAGTGCGTAAGTTCTATTTATGTAATTTTCGCATATTAAAGTGGTAAGTTGGGCGAAGTGAAACGTAGGGTTCTTTACCTCAACCCAACCTACTAATAAACTTACGGTGTTGGATTCGGATACTTAGCGTGCACCGCATTGATTTCCGCTACGATATCCTTATCCAAATTCACCTCCAAACTACCGATATTTTCCTCCAACTGTTCGAGGCTTGTTGCACCGATAATTGTGCTAGTCACAAACCAGCGCGATCGCACATACGCCAAAGCCATCTGCGCCGGACTCAAACCGTGTTTTTGAGCAATCTCAATATACGCTTTTACCGCATCATTCAGATTAGTTTTATCGTAACGCTGACCAAAACCAGCAAATAAAGCCAGCCGCGAATTTTCCGGGATTCCATTCAAGTATTTGCCCGTTAAAATTCCAAATCCCAAAGGACTGTAAGCCATCAATCCCACATTCTTAAAGCGGCAAGTTTCTGCTAAATTTAGGTGAAATGTCCGATTGCTTAAACTGAAAGCATTCTGAATCGAAACAACTTTCGGCAAGCCGTGTTTTTCCGCCAATGCACAAAACTCGCAAACTCCCCAAGGCGTCTCGTTACTCAAACCCAAATAGCGGATTTTGCCAGCTTTAATCAAGTCAGCAAATACCTCTAACTGTTCGAGAATCGGTACGGTTTCGTGTTCTTGGGCGATGTCGTAATCCGGCGCGCCAAATAGCGGCACGTAGCGATCGGGCCAGTGGATCTGATAGAGGTCGATGTAGTCAGTTTGCAGGCGCTTCAGGCTGTCATTCAGGGCTTTTTCGACATTTGGGCGATCGATCTGATTTTTCCCTTCCCGAATCCACTTTAATCGAGTGCTTCTGCCCGCCACTTTAGTCGCTATAATGACTTTATCCCGCTGCTGTTTCGCCAACCATTCGCCGATATATTCCTCTGTTCTACCCTGAGTTTCCGGTTTTCCAGGGACAGGATACATTTCTGCCGTATCGATAAAGTTGATGCCTCTGGCGATCGCAAAATCGAGCTGTTGGGCCGCTTCTGCAACGGTGTTCTGCTGGCCGTAAGTCATCGTACCCAAACAAATTTCAGATACTGATAAGTCGCTGTCGCCGAGTTTTTTGTATTCCATGATTTCGATTGCTTGCTGCAAAATGATCTGATTCTATATTAGCGGCAAAAAAAGATTTAGTTGCTGAATAAAAAAAGTACGTGAAGCGCAGCTATTTTGTAAAAAATCTCCCTTTTCCCTCTTTTACTCTGCGCCCTCTTTTACTCTGCGCCCTCTGCGGTTAAAATATTTTAAAAGCTATTTGCCCTTAAATGTTAATATAAAGAATTATGCCCGATAGTTTATGAGTAACCGTCAGCCCAAAATTCCCTTTGTAAATCTCTCCCTGCAACACCAACCAATCCAATCCCAAATAGCAGAAGCAATTGGACAAATAATCCAGGAAGGAGACTTTATTTTAGGTCAAGCATTGACGGAATTTGAAACAGCATTTGCAGCAGCTTCTGGAGTAAAATACGGCGTAGGAGTGGCTTGCGGAACAGATGCGATCGCTATGGGACTCCAAGCTTGCGGCATTAATCCGGGCGACGAAATTCTCATACCCGCCAACACTTTTATCGCCACCATAATCGCCGTCCTCCAAGCCAAAGCTATACCTATTCTTGTAGATTGTGACCCGGAAACCGCCCTGATTGACCTCACAGCAGCCGAAACAGCAGTTACCTCAAAAACTAAAGCAATTATCCCCGTACACCTCTACGGTCAAATGGTATCGCCCCGGCAGCTTTTAGATTTTGCGAATCGCCACGATTTAATCGTATTTGAAGATGCCGCCCAAGCGCACTTAGCCGAAAGAGAAGGATACCGCGCGGGCTCCATTGGCAAAGCAGCAGCATTCAGCTTTTATCCCAGCAAAAACCTCGGTTCTTTTGGCGACGGCGGGATGTTAATTACTAATGATGCAGAGCTCGCACACAAAATGCGAACTCTCCGCAATTACGGAGCACCCAGCAAATATTTGCACACAGAAATCGGTACCAACAGCCGCCTCGACAATTTGCAAGCTGCCGTGCTCAATGTTAAATTGCCTTACTTAGAAAAATGGAATCGCGATCGCACCGACGCCGCCCAATACTACAATACTCTACTAGAACCCCTGAAACACAAAGGCATTGTACCGATCGCCAACCACAGCAGCAGCGGTCACATTTATCACCTCTATGTTATCCAAATTACTGAGGAAAGCTCGATCGACCGCAACACCCTTCAGGAAAAACTGGCCCAAAACGGCATTCAAACAGGTATACACTATCCCGTACCTTGTCACCTGCAACCCGCCTACCAAAACTTAGGCCATCGGGGCGACTTCCCCCACGCAGAAACCCTGTGCCAACAGATTTTATCATTGCCAATGTATCCCGGATTGAGCAATACTCAGATCGAGCAAGTTGTTGGGGCGATCGAACTATCATTGAATTGCTAATTGTTCGTAAAAGTTATGCTGCACGTGTTTCAAGCAGTAAGGTGCGGTTCTAAAAGCGTTTTTGTGGGGAATTAACAAATCTTTAACTCACAGTTGAAAACCGCAAAGCGTGGCGAATCCAGCGCAGCAATCTCAAAACTTCTCAAACCATGCACATCCAGCGCAGAATTCGCATTGTTATAAAGCGACACCTCTTGGGGGAAGGTATCACGGTACTCCTAGTGCTGCTGTATGCCCCCCTGCTAGTAAACTGGTACGACGGCTGGTTCAACAAAAGTATCAGCATCGAACACGAATATTTCAGCCACGGACTTATTGGTTTGCCCTACGCGGCTTATATTGCTTGGATGAACCGAAAGTCCTGGCGCCGCTTGCCCAACTCCCCGCATCCTTTGGGAGGCTTTTTGCTGGTACTAGCAACGCTTTTTTATCTGAGTCGCTTGAGCGATTTGGTAAATTTATCCCTGCCAGTAATGCTGACCAGCATTTGCTTATCTTTAAAAGGAATTCCCGGCTTAAAATTGCAGGCGATGCCGCTTTTATTCGTATTTCTGGCCTCGCCCAACCACATTCCTTACCTCATAGAACCCTACGCCTTGCCGTTGCAGCACTTCATTGCTGAAACATCAGGCTTAATATTAATTAAGGTTGGTCTCAACGTGAGAGTGGAACAAATTTATCTGTACGTAAACGACCGCATTGTAGAAGTTGCTCCCCACTGTGCAGGCTTGAAAATGCTGTTTACCAGTCTTTATGTCAGCTTAATTCTGCTGGATTGGACGGGAGTTTGGAGTTCTCGCAAAAGAAGCATTTTGTTTTTAGCAAGTACATCTATCATTAGCATCGCTTCCAACATTTTCCGCAACACTTTGCTAACTTACTTTCACGGAACAGAGAGAGAGACGCTTTTTACTTGGCTGCACGCCGGATGGGGCGGAGACTTGTATTCTGCTTGTATACTAGGCTTATTGGTACTTATCCTCAACGGGATGGAAAAGTATTTCCCAAGCCAGTCTGTAAATTAGTGAAACAAATGATTTCAGCACGGAAACTACTGCGGCAGTACCAATTATCTAAAATTGTGGTACTGGTGTTTTTGCTGGTATTGGTTGGGGCAGTAGCACTTCCGGGCTACGCGACGGGAAGGTGGCCTTGGACAAATCCGCCCCCAGTTGCAAACCTCAAGCAATTGAGAAGTTTGCGCCAACACGGGATGACACTTCCCGGCTGGGATGTAATGCGCGTCCAGAATAACGTTCAAATTGGCGGTCACAGGTGGTTAGTTGAAGAAATTAAAAACGATCGAACAATTGCCATTTTATTGCTGTTGCCTCAAAATGGCCCAAAAGATCAGCCCCAGGTAGAATGGCTCGATATCGATGGATTTCACCGGTGGCAAACAGATTCTCATCGCACTTTGAGGTTTACAGTAAAATTAGCGCCCGTACCCGACAAGCCGCCGCCTAATGTCGAGGCCCGGTTTTTCCGAAGCTGGACTGCCCAACAAACTTTTGCTGTCGTGCAGTGGTACGCTTGGCCTAACGGGGGTTCTCCAGCAACCAGCCGCTGGTTTTGGGAAGACAGCATTGCTAGACTGTCAAACCGCCGCGCCTCTTGGGTTGCTGTCAGTATCATCGTTCCCATTCAACCGCAAGAGGACATTAAGATAGTTGAACCGTTGCTGGAATCTCTCGGCCAAACTGTCCAGGCTAAATTAATAGCAGAAACTTTTCGGTTTGAGTAAGTAGGTAGGTGCAAATAAATCGGCTTACGGGGTGGGCGGGTTTTGCCACAATAAACTGCCTCATAGTAAATATCCGGGTTCAACCCGCCCCTAAAATATCTTATTGTTTTTTCGCGCCGCTCTATTTAGATGAAACTTAAAAGTCAGCGAATTATTCAAAATATTACTCTTTTTTATCCTCTCAAAATGCGGGAAAAATTCACAATTAAAAATCGCGCCGCTTTTTCCTTGGCAGGCCTGTATTCAACTGCTTGGACTCTATCTTTTACTGCTGTATTCTGGGGTTTTAACGGCAAAGTTTTTCCAGAAACGGCTTTAGCTCAATCTGTTGTTCCTAGTTCCGACCGGCAGAGTCCGCCGCCACCGCCACTGCGCGTACCGCCACCGCCGCCTGCCAATTTCAACCGGGAAATTAACCCAGCTTTTCGGAATCGGCCCTACCGCCTGGGCCCGGGAGACCAGATTTCTGTTCAAGTTCAGCGCTTCCCCGAGCTAGCTTTTACAGGTGCAATCAGCCCTGAAGGGGTAATTGTACTGCCGCTAATCGGAACAGTAAATGTGCGGGGTCTTACCGTAGAAGAATCACAGCAGCGCCTCCGGGAGCGCTTTGCTCAATTTATCAAAAATCCTCAAGTCTCGGCTGCTTTGCTGGTTCAGCGCCCCGTAGTAGTGACGGTGACGGGGGAAGTGGCGAGACCGGGTTTTTATCCGCTGCAAACTCCCCAGCTTCCGGCGGCTCTGGCGGCTGCTGCTGGGACTACTCTTACGGCGGAACTGCGGGGGGTGCGGGTGCGGCGGACTTTGCCGGGGGGTGGTGTCGCGGAGCAAGTTGTTGATATTTTGACACCGCTGCAAACTGGTATTGCTCCGCCGGATTTGCGTTTGGAAGATGGAGATGCGATCGTCGTACCGTATAAACAGGTTACGCCCGATCGCAAATCCGATCGAGATTTAGCATCCAGGTACAGCCTAGCTGCTGCCGCTGTCCCCGTCCAAGTCACTGTCACCGGAGAAGTCAGCAAACCCGGTTTTTATACGCTTCCGGCGGGTTCTGGTCGAATTTCGGCTGCTTTGACCATCGCGGGGGGAGTCACGGGAAAAGCCGATTTGCGGGAGGTGCGAGTGCGGCGGACGCTAGTGGATGGCTCCTCGGTGGAGGAACCAATCGACCTCTACACTCCCCTAGCAAAGGCTAACGATTTGTTCGATTTTCCTTTGGCATCGGGAGATGTGATTGTCATCCCGGAATTGGACGCTAGTACAAAAAACCTAGACTACGACAAAGCTCTGGTGGCGCGGTCTACCCTGATTAAGCCCAGGATCTACGTTCGAGTTTTGAGTTACGCTAGTGGTGGTTTGACCTCGTTCTACCTAGAAAATGGCAGCAAGTTTTTGGATGCTATCAACAACTTGCCTGTAAATCTTGCTGACTTGCGGAAAATAGCCCTGATCCGGTTCGACGAAAAGCAAGGTAGAGCAATCAACCGTTCGATAGATGCTAAAGCTGCGTTGGAGGGCAATGTTTCTCAGAACCCGATGCTCGAAGATAATGATGTGATTGTGATCGGTAGGAATTTGGTAGAGCGCATTGGTTATGTAATCAATACTTTTACTCGACCATTCCGCGATACTTTGGGATTTATTCTGTTCTTCGATCAGTTGAGAAATGGGGTGACAAATCTGTTCGGACCGACTAATAATAATGGCAGGTAATTATTAGTTATTAGTAAGGGTTATTAGTTATTAGTTATTAGTTATGATTTACTCAAAATCAACAGTTAATCCGTAGGGTGCGTCGCTACGAGATATTGGATATAACTTGCAAATTATAGATGGCGACGCACCCTACTTAAGTTAATCCGTAGGGTGCGTCGCTACGAGATATTGGATATAACTTGCAAATTATAGATGGCGACGCACCCTACTTACTCAAAATCAACAGTCAACAGTCAACAGTCAACGGTTAACAGTCAACAGTCAACAGTCAACAGTCAACAGTCAACAGTCAACAGTCAACAGTCAACAGTCAACAGTCAACAATCATTATGACTTTATCAGTTGTTAAACGTTATTTAATTGCTTTCGACCAATACAAGTGGGTGGGACTGGCAACTCTCGCGGCGACTGTGGGCGTGTCGGGAGTAGTGGCCTTGCAGCCAACTCCGCCACCAGTTTACGTTGCGGCAGGTACGCTGGCTTACCGCAGACCGAGCGTGATTTTTTCATCGACTACTACTAAAATTCAACAGGAAGGACAAGAAATAACTAAAGATATGCTGTTGGATACAAGGGTGGTTGAAGCAGCAGCAAAAAAAGTAAATGTTTCTGCTAAAAAGCTGGCAGACAACGTGCAGGTAAAGATGCCGAGCAAGAATAATGACCCGAGCGCTTTGATTCAAGTATTGTACAAAAATGCCGATCGCAAAAAAGCAGAAGCGGTTGTAGAGGTGCTGATGAAGGAAATGGTGGCTCGCAGCCAAACTATTAATACTTCTAGACTGCGAGAAACGATCGCCCAAATTAACATCCGCTTGCCGAAAGTAACACAGGAACTTAGAGAGACGGAAGAAAAACTTGAAGCTTACGAAAAACGAGAAGGAACTGCAATTTTAGCAGCTCAGAGCGGTGTACTGCCCCAGGCGATTATCAATACCGAACAGCAGCAGCGGCAGCTCCGCTTGCAGTTGGGAGGGATTGAAGCTCAAATCAAAAGCTTGCAAGAGCGGTTGGGATTGAATGTGGAGCAAGCTTACGTCGCTCAAGCACTCTCTGCCGATCCAATTATTGCGCAACTGCGAGTGCAACTGTTTTCGATCGAATCTCAGCTCAAAATTCTCCGCAGCGACTTGCAGGAGGAACACCCAAAAATTGTAGAATTGCTCAAGCAAAAACAAGCTTTTGAGCAGCAGTTGCAGCAGCGACAGTCGGAGGTACTCGGCGGTAACGGGGTGGCGGCTCCGCTCAGAAGTGCCGAGCGAATTCGCGTAGACTCTTCTTTAGACGCGGCCAGACAGCAGCTAGCTCAAAGTTTGATTGCTTTACAAACGCAGCGGGATACGGCGCAACAGCAACTCAAAGGAGTCGAAAAAACTGAACAGCAATTGCGCCTGGAACACGCGACAATCCCCAACAAGCAGTTAGAACAAGCGCGGTTGGCCCAGCAAGTGGCGCTGAAAAAATCTCTCTACGATAAGATGCAGTCGGCTTTGGTAGACGCTGAGGCGGCGGTAGCTGAGACAACCGGGAGTTTGACAATCGCCCAACTTCCCAAAACTGATGATGTTGAGTCAAACAAGAGAGGTTTGCCGGTGATGCTGGCGGTGGGGGGATTTGTGGGATTGCTGCTGGGCGGCGGGTTGATATTTTTGTTGGGGATGCTCAACGGCAAGTTTTACAGTTGGGAAGAAGTGCGGGCGGCTTTGGTGGAAAAAGAGGTGCCGATACTGGGAGTTTTGCCTGAAGTGATTGTGTTTGATTCCTATGGGGATGAGATGCCTTTGGCGCTAGAACCGAATTCTCCCTATTTGGAATTTTACGAGCGGTTGCGCACTAATTTGCGCCGGATCGGGGACAAACCTGTGAAGGTGGTGTTGCTGACTTCGGCGGCGCCTTTGGAGGGGAAAAGTTTTAGCGCTTACAATTTGGCAATTGCTTCGGCTCGATCGGGTAAACGGACTTTGTTAATTGAAGCAGATTTGCGATCGGCTTCTAATGTTGAATCTTTGAAAATCGCCGCCGATCCTCTGGCGGCGGTGGAACCTTTGCACTATTACGGCAATATGAGCGAGTGCGTCCTTTTGGTTCCAGAGATAGAGAACCTATACGTGGTGCCGAGTCCGGGCTTTTTGCGGCAGGCCTCCGCCGTACTCGAATCGAGCGAAATGCGGAGGTTGTTTGAGGATGTTCGCAACCGCTTTGATTTTGTGGTTGTGGATTCTCCGGCGTTGAGCGAGTGCAACGATGCGCTGACGCTGGAACCGTACACGGACGGTATGATTTTGGTGGCGCGGCCTGGTTACACTTTGTCTAGTATGTTGTCTGAGGCTGCCGATCAGTTGCTGGAATCTGACGACGAGGAGTCGCATAAATCCGGGCCGCGGCTGTTGGGAGCGATTATTAACGGTGCTGATATTGCGGTGAAGTTCCGCAATGATATTGATATTGATGAATTGGAGTTGCCTTTGAGTGCGATCGGCGATCGGGCGCTCGAAGTGCGATCGAGGCAATTACCGCAGCAGTCAAAGACTAAAAACAAGGCTATTAATAGTAAATTAAGCTAATTTATGTCGCTGTATTCTTCTAAAGCAATCTTCAACGAAATGTGAATATTGTAGGATGCAACCTAAGCAGCTTCAGCCGAAAGCACTGTTAACAGTCAGTAGATTTGAGATTTGAGATTTGAGATTTGAGATTTGAGATTGAAGAATCGACTCCACAGATGAATCTGGGAGGCATAACTTTGGTCTAACATTTTGCGATCTGGGCGACTCCTGTCTTCAAGCAAGTATCAGTTTTTGGGCGAGTTCAACAGTCAACAGTTAACAGTCAACGGTCAACAGTTAACAGTTAACAGTTAACAGTCATTACTTGAAAATGTGTCGATCGCACTATTGATTGGATTCCGGGCGTTTGGAGTGTTTTTTCTGGATAAACTGTTCCAAATCGGCGATCGCATCTTCAAAATCCGACAAATTAATTTTTGCAGGTCTGGTCTTCTTCGGCGGAATCGAAGACTGACTCGAAGACTTAGTTTGAGGCGGTGGAGATTTAGGCTGTGCCGCTTGACTGCTTTTCGATTCTATAGAATCAAACAATTCATCAAGGGACTCAAAAAATGATTGAGCCGAGGCCCGGCGTAAATCTTTCTGGTCGTCGTCATCCGTCATAAGCCACTCCATAAACTCTAAAAGTTGCCAACAAACTCTGTCCGCCCCCGGCGCCTGCAGATATTAGACATGAAAACCGACTAAAACAAGCAGGCGGACAGAATTTAACCGGGCGGTGGGAATGCTTGCGGCCCAAGTTGCTGCCCCAATATAAAACCCGCTGCGGGCATGGTCAGCCTTCAAACTATATTTAACTGTACACCCGCCTACTGAGTGATTTGTGACTTTGTGCAAAACCAGCTCAAAATCATCGACCCTGAAAAAATCTCAGTTACTGCTCTTTCGTTGTCTAATTAACCCTAGTCTAGTCGAGAATAAGGAGACAGGACTTATGCAACTATTACCGCTGTTCAAGGGTTGCGATGGCAACGCGCCACCTCGAAAGGACGGACATACGGTGTTTTTTGCTTGAGTCCTAAGATTTCAAAGGCATTAGGAGATTTTAAGGTGACTCAGGGATTTGATTACGATTTAGCAATTATCGGCGCCGGCGTGGGCGGACACGGGGCCGCCATACACGCGGTTAGCTGCGGGCTGAAAGTGGCAATTATCGAAGCGGGCGACATGGGCGGGACTTGCGTCAACCGCGGCTGCATTCCCTCGAAGGCGCTGTTGGCGGCTTCCGGGCGGGTGCGAGATTTGCGGAATGCCCACCACCTGAAGACTTTGGGAATTCAATTGGGGAGTGTGGATTTCGATCGCGGGGCGATCGCCAATCACGCTAATACCATTGTTAGCAAACTTCGCGGCGACTTGACCAACAGCCTCAAACGTTTGAATGTCGATACGATCCAAGGTTGGGGTAAAATCGCGGGTTCTCAAAAAATTACGATCGAAACCGATAAAGGCGAGAAAACTATTACCGCCAAGGATATTATTCTCGCTCCCGGTTCAGTTCCCTTTGTCCCCCCCGGGATAGAAATTGACGGCAAAACAGTATTTACCAGCGATGATGCTGTCAGGTTGGAATCGCTGCCGAAGTGGATCGCAATTATTGGCAGCGGTTATATCGGTTTGGAGTTTTCGGATATTTACACGGCCCTGGGCTGCGAAATTACGATGATTGAAGCTCTAGACCAATTGATGCCGACTTTTGACCCGGATATTGCTAAGTTGGCAGAACGAGTGTTAATTGCACCCCGCGATATTGAAACAAAAGTTGGGTTGTTGGCTAAGAAGATTATTCCTGGTTCGCCGGTAATTATTGAATTAGCTGATTTCAAAACGAAGGAAGTTGTCGAAGTTTTGGAAGTTGACGCTTGTTTGGTAGCAACTGGTCGGGTTCCGGTGAGCAAGAATTTGGGATTAGAAACTGTTGGCGTGGAAACCATGCGCGGTTATATCCCAGTTAATGATAAGATGCAGGTTTTGGCGGGGGGAGAACCGGTGCAAAATTTGTGGGCGATCGGGGATGTTAACGGCAAAATGATGTTAGCGCACTCTGCGTCTGCCCAGGGAATTGCTGCGGTGGAAAATATTTGCGGTCGATCGCGCGAAGTTGACTATTTGAGTATCCCTGCGGCCGCGTTTACTCACCCGGAAATTAGCTATGTGGGGATGACTGAACCGGCGGCGAAGGAGTTAGGAAAAGCTGAAGGGTTTGAGGTAGCTTCTGTCAAGAGTTATTTTAAGGGAAATTCTAAGGCTATTGCGGAGGGTGAAACCGACGGTATGGCTAAGGTGATTTACCGGAAAGATACTGGGGAGTTGTTGGGAGTTCACATTTTCGGTTTGCACGCTTCGGATTTGATTCAGGAGGCGGCAAATGCGATCGCCCAGCGCGATTCTGTTAACAATTTAGCATTCCGAGTGCACACTCACCCGACGCTTTCGGAAGTGTTGGATGAGGCGTTTAAACGGGCGGCTGGAGCGGGTAGTCATTAATCTGTAGGGGCGGTGCTCTTGTTTTATATCCCCGACTTGTTGAATAAGTCGGGGATTTTGGTATTCTGTTGTAGGGCGGCGGTAGAGAAAGTTAAAGGAGATGAAAGTGTTCGCAATTGCATCTTTTAGCATTCTCCAGAACAGGCAAGATGCCTGTTCCACAAAGAGTAAGTTTTTTTGTGGGGTGGGCATCCTGCCCGCCCGTCAAAGGCTGATTGAGAAATGACATTCCCTCTTTGCGAATGTTCCGCAGTAAAGGCCCGTTATAATGTATAAATCGCTGTTCGTCCATAAACAGACAGCTAATCACTTCATCATTTTGGAGCGACAAATCGGCTCGAATGTGGCTGGTTCTTTTAATTTCTTCGCCTGGGTTTACTTGCCCTTTGAGGACGACTAAAATATCAATGTCAGAGTCGGGGCGTGCATCGCCTCTGGCTTGAGAACCGTAGAGTACCATTTGGGTGAGGCGATCGCCGTAAAGTTGCTCGAAGTGCGAGCGTAATTCTGTCAATATGTTCTTGAGTTTATCGTTAATGTTCATATTTGTTGTAAATGATTGGAGGGCGATCGGACTTTGACTAATTCACTTAAGATCAGATATTTGTCAGGAACCACTGTTAAGAATTACCTCAGCAATGTCTTGGCGTGTAGCACCGAAGATAAGCAAGGTGCGAATCAGGAGATCCAGGGAAGCGGAAGGATCGCCAGCTTCCATTTTAGCAACTCTTGACTGGCTAGACTTAATTTTATGGGCAAGCTCATGCTGAGTCATCTGTTGGCTAATCCGGTTTTGTTTGATGGCTTTACTCAGTGCAAGTTTCATTTCTATGAAAGCAATTTCTTCTGATGAAAGTCCGAGAAATTCCTCTACTGTCCCGATAGTCCATCCTGCTGCTTCTAAGCGTTGGCGTTTAGCTATGTCCATAAAATACCTTCTAGATTTAACTTTAAATTTCGTCGTATTGCTTCAAGCGCTTTTTACATTTTTCAATTATAGAATCCGGTGTTTTGTTCGTGGTTTTGTTAAATACATCCACTATAATAATAGCATCTACATCAATTCGATAAATGATGCGCCAATCCTTGCTTGTCTGTGAATCGGCTAGACGGATTTCGTGACAATGAGCTCCGATGCTTGGCATAGGGCGAGAGAATGGCATGGATAGGCTTTCGCCATCCTGTAGCTTTCGCAGCAGAAATCCGGCTTGAATACGCGCATCAGTAGAAAATGGCGGTGTTTTTACTTCCCCACTAAGCCAGACAAGGGGTTTGCTTTCCGAATCTACCATCTATATTTTGGGTTTTTTTAGATCGTATGTCAAATCAGACATATTGGCAATACAGCTTGCCTTATAAAGAGAAGGTCGATCGTACTTCAATCAGAATATTGCAAATCAGGCTGACTTTTGGCAATAATAAAAGGAGATTCGAGGTGGATAGACCAGTTTTCATCAATAACTTTGAGATTGGCATTTAAAATTAGAGTCAGTTCGCCAATTTCATCATCTCCATCATCGCTAACTAAGTTGTTTTCACCCGCAGATAAATCGGCTTTGAGTAAAAATTTAAGTTTAATCCAGTTAGAAGTGGAATGGTTGTTGATGATATTTGTCCCTATCGATCTGGCGATTAACTCAGCATAAATTGGATGAATAAAAGCTATCTCTTCATAAAACTTGTTGCTATCCCAATAGCCGCGTATTTTGTAATTACAGGATTTTAGATGTTTCTCGATCAGGTGATTCAGGGCGATCGGTGCTAATAGTTGAGCAAGTTCATCCCAAATTTGGTGATTTGTCACAGTTACTGCATTCATCAGCTTAATTCTCCCTTAATGACTTGTCTTGACACCTGAAAAGTGTAAAACTTCCTCAATAAACTTTGCGTGATAGCGGTAATCTCCACCTTCTACGTACCTTTTATTTTTAGCCTTCCTCCGCAAGTTCTCCAGTTTTCTCTTGTCCTCGATACTTCAAACCTTTGATTTCTCTCTGAAAGTCCTCATATTTCTCGATTCTTTCCGTTAGATTCGTATCAAGTTGGTAATCTTTTCGGATACTTTCAACCGCTTTTATAATTGCTTCAGCATCAAAGCTAGTATCTCCTATTAGCAAAACATTCAGCTTATGCAAAAAACCAACAGCATCTTCTTTGTTAGCACCGTTCGGATGATTATTAAAGAAGCTTTCCTCTAAACCGCCGATCTTCTCTGAAGCCTTTTCACGAGTCCTCTCAAGTTCTGCCTCACCAATTCGCTCATCAAGTTCGCGGAACAGAATTTTAAAGTTATGGTTGAACTTATTGAGTGCCTCTAAATCTTTTGGTTCTAAATCTTTTTGGTCGCTACAGCTTTTTTTATGCAGATCCTCTACTACTTTAATGACGTATCTGGCAAAAGGAAGCTTGCTTAATCGGGGTTTATCTTTCGATGCCGCTTCAACGCAGGAATAGATCGCTTTGAACATTGTCATACCTTCGTTGAGTTTTTTCTGAATCTCTTCCTCCTTGATATCTTTTAGATCGGGTTCTGTCAGCCCGCAGATAACTTCTGCATACCTGCGGGCTGCCAATACACCGATCCTCAAAGGAATAATATCTTCGATTTGAGCATCTTTGAGTTTTTCAGGAAGATTCACTCCTAGTTCCCTCAAATCACCGATTTGAAGTACATAACGTTGTTTGAGTAAAGGAGTCTTCTGCCAACCATACTTTTCCTCCGTCAGTTGTCGCTTTGCTTCATTTCCATCTGAGTCACTGTCCATAAGGACAATCACGGCTGCTTGCTCAGTATCCCGACTACGTGCTAAGAAAGTCATGTAAGGAACATTTCCCGTTCCTCCAGCAGGCACAATCGTTATTTCATTCAAGTTCAAAGTTTCTCGCTTCGATGCACCGCTTCGCAGTAAATAAGTTGCTGCACCTGCAAGCAAAACTTGATCTACAGACCCCTCAACCATAAGATTACACTGACTGATATAAACAGTTTCAGCAACAAATGCCCCTAATGAAGAACGAAGTGGTTCATAACGGTTATTGGCAGCACTCTTAACTACTTGTGTCCCCTCATATCCAATTCCTTTATTCAAAACACGGATGCGTTCAGAGTGGTTCTTATCGATCAGAAAAGGAGAGTGAGTAACATAAACTACCTGAGAACTGGGAGTACCATCTTCAGAACTGGCAACTTCTTCAAAAATCTTCAGCAAATCCTGTTGAGCCTGACTGGATAAGTAGGTGTCTGGCTCATCCATGAGAAGAATTTCAGGGATGCTATTAGGTGGTTTATACGACCTATGTTGAATAAAGTAACTGAGAAAGTATTTTAAACCTGAGCTTCTCTCCTCAAAAGAGTATTTTGTTCCCGTCCGATCGACAATACTGAATTCTAAATTATGGTCTTTAGCTTGAACGAGAATTTGAAATTTATTATCTTGTAGCCAATACTTCGGAAAATTCAGATTAGCTGATAGTTGTTTGTTAATTTGATCTATTAGTGCCTGCGTATATCCTATATCGTTTTCCGCCATTGCATTTGCTAGCTCAACAATAGCTGTAGTGCTAATCTTGGCAATACTGCATATCATATCATAGGCAAGTCTTATACCTTTTTCTTGCTTTGATTCTCGGTTTTTTTCTATATTTTCGTGAGCTTCAAGTTCTTTTAAAAGATCATTGATTAGTTGAGTTCCTTTCTTTTCATCATCGCTAGCAGCTCCAGGAGTGGGAGGAAGTGACTTTTGAAATAAGGTTGAATCTTCTATTAGTTTATCAAGTAAAAGTCTAATTTTCTCTCTTTTTTCAAAAGATAATAATTCATATCTTGTGCCTTCAGGCTTTCCGTTGATAATTTGAACTAATTTTTGAATCGGTACACTATCTGGGAGGGCTGTAGTAGTATCGAGTCTTCTAGTTCTTGGTAGTATCTTCTGAAATTGTTCAAGAGAATCTGATTTAACTGGATGTGGGTTTTTACCATCAGGCAGATAAATTATTAATTCATCAACGTTTTTTCTTAGTAAATAAAACCTATCAAATTGTTGAGCTTTCGGGATTTCAGAGAGAGCCTTGATTTGGTCGGCTTCTTCTGTAGAAACGCCAGACCATTCAGTAACAAAATCTGGAATACGTGATTTATCAGCAGTGATGAGAAATCTGTCAGAGTATCGGCAAAAATCTGAAGCGGAAATTTTATAATCTTTATAATCATGTCCAGTGATTGCTTTTTCGATCGCGGTCAGTAGGTGTGATTTGCCTGATTCATTAGCACCTACAACTGCCGTGATTTGCGGCTCTATAGGGACTCTAATAAAGGGAAACCATAAGTCGCTACCATCTGCCTTAATCATTTCCCACGGAAGTTTTTTTATGTCTTGATTCGGCTTTTTGGGGTTGGTGGATTCATTGTCTGTAGCGAGGTATTGCCGCGCGTGATCGACGTTGAAAGACTTATAGAATCGGATAAAAATTGTATCTAGTCTCATAGTTAGGGAAAAATGGGAAACACTGAAATTCATTATAGCTCAACAAGGAGAATGTCAACAAGCCCGATCGCCCTTATACTATCCTTAGTATTTGGAAGCCAAAAACCATGTCACTCACACAAACCCAAGTAACTTATACTGAAGCTCTGGCAAATCTCGATGAACTGTGCGAACAAGTCATCAGCGATCGCGATGCCATCATCATCACCCGCAAAGACGGCGAAAACGTAGCCTTAATTGCCGCTGACGAGTTGGCAAGCTTATTGGAGACATTACACCTGCTGCGATCGCCCAAAAACGCCGATCGCTTGTTAAGTGCCCTGAAACAGGCAAAAGCCTGAACAGCCAAACCTCTGCCGTACTCTACTTAAGCTAATTTCATAAATTTGATAGAATTAGGTATCTGCCAAACATCTGAACGATCGCTCAATGCACGTTATCAGTCGCAAAAAATTAAGAGACTACTGCCAAAATCATGCTGATTCCTGCGAAGCCCTTGATGATTGGTACAAAATTGCCAGTCAAGCCCACTGGACTAAACTTATTGAAGTTCAAACTATTTATCCTCAAGCTGAAGCAGTTGGAAACTTTACAATTTTCAATATCAAAGGAAATAAATATCGCTTAATCGTAAGTCTTAACTATCAAAAGCAGATTGTTTATATCAAGTACATTTTGACTCATGCAGAATATGACAAAGACAACTGGAAAAATGACCCTTACTTTTGACTCCGACAGGTACAGCAGCCTGCTATCTCAATATCAACCTCGAATTATCAAAAATGAAGATGAAAACGAGACTTTTTTAGAAATAGTTGAAAACTTGCTCTGTCGGAAAAATTTAACTCCCGAAGAAGATACTCTGTTAGAACTTTTAGTCAAACTAATTGAGGATTTTGAAGAAAATCACTATCAACTGAATGCTTCAACTCCCCACTCAAGACTTCTTCATTTGATGGATGCTAGAAGTTTAGAACTAGCAGATTTAGTAGAAATTATTGGCACAGTTGAGACGGTAACTGAAATCGTTAACGGTCAGCTAGAAATTAATAAAAAACAAGCTGAGGCTTTGGGAAAGTTTTTTCACGTAAATCCGGGTTTGTTTCTGTTTAATTAATCGACCTTTTGGTAAAATTTGGGAATGCGCGATCGACCTTTGTTTATTGAATTGACTTTTCAGTCCTCTTTTAGAGGACTTTCGCTATGAGACGGGGGTTTTCAACCCCCGGCGGACTTGCGGGTTAGCGAAGGGATTTTAGCGGCAAAATGTGCGATTCCCTACAGGATAGCTAAGCTTCACGCACTTTGTAAACAATTTTTTATAATGGAATCCAATCCAATTTATCAATCCATTCTTCAGCTTCCGAAGTCTCCCAAACTATCACAATTTCTTCTGCTCATCTGCCTAAACTTGCACTTGGACACACCCAAACTAATCCCCAACTTTGTCCCCCAGCCGCCCAATGTTCCTCCAAATGTCCGGGAATACTTTTGCGATTATCCGTCACCAATAGTCGTTTGGATGATTCCAAATAAATGAGAATCTCTGGATCTAAGGTTCCCAATGGCGGTGCATTTTCGTCGCCCACCCGTAAAATATCTATCTCCGGTTGAAGTTTTAAAACAGCACTTTTGAGCTTAGGTGGCAAATTTTCATCGAGCAAAAAACGAATTTTCACTTTAGGTTAAGCAACTCCTGTTCTCGCTGTGCTTTGATTGCTCTCAAACGCAATGCTAGAGGAGATGGATTAGCCAAAGATTCCTGATAGCATTCTTCCCGCCACTTGGCCAACCGCAACATATAAGCATCCATCTGTCTGCGATTGTGCAGATAATAGGTTAGCGTCGCGTAAATTTTCTCTAAATTCAGACTCGGTAATTCCTCCAGAATTTGCTCTGGAGAATATCCATCCAAGTAATAATCAATCACGTCGTCGATGCCGATCCGATGTCCTTTGATGCGGATGTCATCGGGGTCGAGAAATTCAAAATAGTCTTCTAATTGCATCGGTTTATCTCCGAATACTTAGTTAATCGCATTTTATCATAAATTGAAAAGGGCGATCGACCTTATATAATAGAAACTTGTTGCGATCGCCCTTTATCCCCCTTATCATGCTCCAAATCCGCCGCCGTCCCCCCAGCACCTCCGTCTCCGTACTCTACCTCAGCTACCAAATCGCCGTACCCGACGCCGAACCGCGGCACATTCTCGAAGAAATCGTCTGGCAAAAAGAAGTAGAAGTTGCCCAAAAGCGCGATCGCACGCCCTTAGCCGAACTTCACAAAAAACTCCCCTTCGCACCACCAACCCGCGACTTTCTTGCCGCCCTCAAAAACGGTAAAACCACCCCCGCTATCATCGCCGAAGTTAAAAAAGCTTCCCCCAGCAAAGGCGTAATTCGCGAAGATTTCGATCCAGTTGCGATCGCCCTAGCTTACCAACAAAACGGCGCTAGCTGCATCTCCGTACTCACCGATGAAAAGTTCTTTCAAGGCAGCTTCGACAACCTCGCTAAAATCCGTGCCGCCGTCGAATTACCCCTGCTTTGCAAAGAGTTTATTATCTATCCCTACCAAATCTATCTCGCCCGCATTCACGGGGCCGATGCCGTACTTTTAATCGCCGCGATTCTTTCTGATAAAGACTTACAATATTTTGTGAAAATTGTCAAGACTTTAGGCATGACAGCTTTGATAGAAGTTCACACTCTCGAAGAACTCGATCGAGTATTAACCCTCGAAGGCGTAAACTTAATCGGCATCAACAACCGCAACCTAGAAGACTTTTCCGTCAGCCTAGAAACCACCAGCCAACTATTAGCCTCGCGACAAACCGAAATCCAAGCAAAAAACATCCTCACCGTCAGCGAGTCAGGAATCCACACTCCCGACGACCTCGATCGAGTTGCGATGGCAGGTGCTGAAGCCGTCCTCATCGGCGAATCCCTGGTCAAACAGCTCGATCCAGGCGCAGCTTTGGCCTCCCTTGCCGCCGAAATCGCCACTCCCCGTGCGGGCCTTTGAAAGGTGAGAGCGCTTGACAAATAGCCCTGAATTCTGATAAAAATTGATACAGTAGGCAAATAAATGAGAATTTATGCCCTGGATCGACTCAGGCGCTGAAAAAAAAAATAGCACTCGCAGCTATATTGCATAGAGATATCTTGCAGCAAATCAATTAAATCTATTCTTTGAGTCGGTCGATCGCCAAATTTAGCGTGTCCAACGCACCCAGCCCCGAATATTCGATCGGCAAAGCAGGGGTTTTTGTACGGTTAGAAAACAAATAAAAAATCGGGCATCTAATGTTCACCTGTGATGCCTCATGCAATTGCAATGGGGTGTCGGTTCGCTGAGGTATGTTAGCTTTCATGGAGCCAATCCCCCTTCCGTCCTACATTCACTACGAATTGCTACTCCAATTGTTGGAACGCAAAACGATGTTTGCTGTCAGTCAAAAATCACCGCAGCAAGCACAAGTTCACCAACTGATAATTACTTTGCGGAAAGCCCTTGCCCTTCAGAAGCAATTAGAACAAAGCTGCGAGCGATCGAACTTAGCAGTAGAACACCGCTGGTCTCTAAACGAAACTAACCCTATGGGAGCTAAAAATTAAAAAACTTAGGGTGCAGATTCGGCAATAGAGCTTTTTGATTTATTCTATATAACTCCCACAGAAAAAGTTAGGACAATATCATGGACAACAAATCAATGCTGATGATTCCGGGCCCGACACCGGTGCCCGAAGCGGCATTGCTGGCGATGGCAAAACACCCGATGGGCCACCGCAGCAAGGAATTTGATGCGATTTTTGCAGAATGTACCGCAAACCTGAAATGGTTGCACCAAACCAGCAGCGACGTGCTGAGTTTAACGGTTTCTGGTACTGGCGCGATGGAAGCTGGGATAATTAATTTCTTGAGTGCGGGCGATCGAGTTTTAGTCGGCACCAACGGCAAATTTGGCGAACGCTGGGCGGAAGTAGCCGAAGCTTACGGTTTGAATGTCGAAATCATCAAAGCCGAGTGGGGCCAAGCTTTAGACCCGGAAAATTTCCGCGAAAAACTGGAAGCAGATACAGAAAAGCAAATCAAAGCTGTCATCATCACGCACTCGGAAACTTCCACCGGCGTGCTCAACGACCTCGAAACCATCAACCGCCACGTTAAAGCCCACGGCGAAGCTTTAATTATGGTCGATGCTGTGACCAGTTTAGGTGCTGTCAATATTCCGATGGATGCTTGGGGAATCGATGTCATTGCTTCGGGTTCTCAGAAAGCTTACATGATTCCGCCTGGTTTGGGTTTTGTCGCCGTCAGTCCCAAAGCTTGGGAAGCTTACAAAACTGCAAAATTGCCCCGCTATTATTTAGATTTGGGCAAATACCGCAAAGAAGCTGCCAAAAATACGACTCCTTTTACTCCACCGGTCAATATGTTTTTTGGACTGCAAGTAACATTGCAGATGATGAAAGCCGAAGGATTGGAAAATGTTTTCGCGCGACACAAGCGGTTAATGATGACTACTCGCGCCGCCGTACAAGCTTTAGGTTTGCCATTATTTGCCGCTGACGGTGCCGCCAGCCCTGCGATTACTTCTGTCATGCCGCCCGCCGAAGTAGATGCTCAAAAAGTGCGGACTTTGATGAGAAAGAGATTTGACATTGCACTAGCCGACGGACAAGACCATTTGAAGGGGAAAATCTTCCGAATCGGTCATTTGGGCTTCGTGTGCGATCGCGATATTCTAGCAGCTATTTCCTCTTTAGAAGTGGTGTTGCGAGAAATGGGTTACGAAGGCTTTACTCCTGGTGCCGGCGTTGCCGCTGCTGCGAGATTATTGGCTGAATCTTAATCTCAGTTATTAAAGGATTTTGGGTTTTGGATGCTTTCTAAAATCTAAAATCCTTTTAATATGCCGTGGCCAACCAATCAAAGATTTTATCTAACTGTTCTAGCGTCACTAAACCGTACTGCCACAATACCATCGGCAAGGAGTTCGGGTCGCGATCGCGTTGTCGCTGTTCGTTACCGCCAACACGTTCGGCGACATCAATTGACGCACGAGAAATCGCCAAATCTTCTTGTAAAAATCGAATTAATCTTGTGTATGTAGCGGGTGCCATGAATTTTTCCTCCAAGTGTAGGACACCATTTTCTGATGCGAACCTGATGTTTGAGATTAGTAATAAGCCAGTTTTAAATCTGTCTTGGAACCGTTGATATCTGTTAAAACAGTATTTGCCGTTGAAAATGCGACGTTTGTTGCTGAGTGCGACTCTAAAGCCAACCTTTCCCAAAAAGTGAAAGGTTTTGGATTTTTTTCGCTATGGGATCGCAGGATGTGCGATCGCACCTAAACTGAATACCTCGGTATTTTGCAGCGGAAATCTGAATAAATTCTGCTGCCTACTTAAAACTACTAAACCAGGTTCAGAGTTTAACTTCATCTACCAAAATGCAGAATCCGCAAATCTACTTCGGCAATATTGGTCAGATATTTCGATCGAACTCAGGTCTTGCTACCAGAAGTTAACTTTGCCAATTAAATTGGCTCGTAGCATCTTACTTCAGATAGGTTTAGTAGATGGAGCTCGATCGCCAGAAGTTCCAGAGAATTTCTTTTCGTGCTGCTGCCCTTGAGGCTGAGCATCGTCTCTCAGGATTGGTAACGAGTGGCTGACTCGTCTCATACCTGCGACCAACAATCTACAGCTTCCGCCAACAAGCTCAACCCCAGACTGACTGAGATTGACATCGTAGCAAATCTTTTGGTGTTTGTGCTGACTCGCCGATTAATAATTTAACAAATTATATCAATTTTTGTAAATTTTCTAAATTTTTTCGGTTTTCCGAAGGCAGAAGGCAGTTCGGCAACGGATTCCGTAACGGATCTAACGGATGGTAAAAAGAAGGAAGAAGGAAACCGGGGGATTGTTTATTGATGCAGGTTTTCGTTCAAAAATTCGATTTCAATACGATCGCCCACTTTGAGACCGAGTTCAGCAGCCCGCCCGCCCCGGAGTTCAATAACTCGATCGACAGTCGTATTGGGCCCGTAGGTGGGACAAGGATCGGCAGTACAAGGAGGTGCAGAAACTTCGATCGCCTCAACCACCCCATCCCGCAGAAAAATCATATCCAGAGAAATCTGGCAATTTTTCATCCAAAAATTGACCCACCGCGCCGGTTTAAACTCAAACAGCATTCCTCTGTCATCAGCCAAAGAAGTTCTGTACATTAAACCCATAGCCTGCTGTTCGGGGGTTTTAGCGACTTCCAGTTCGATGGCGCGATCGGCTATCCGAACTCTAGCAGAAACAGGCAGCACTTGACCCGATGTTGTCGCCGTCGGAGACTGCGACGCCAAAATACCAGTAGCACCAGCATTCGCGACAGGTAAAGCCGGCGAACATCCCAGCAAAAATACAATTACCCCAATACTCAGGAAATTAGCGAAATAACTCATAATGATTTTAGATTTTAGATTTTAGATTTTAGATTGGTAATTGGCAATTGTTGACTGTTGACTGTTGACTGTTGACTGCGTTGAGTGATGACAACTGACAACTGACAACTGACAACTGTCAACTGACTGCTTCAAGATTCGCGCATCACATAACCAACACCGCGCACCGTCTGAATCAAGCGCTTTTCGCCCTCATCTTCAATCTTGATCCGCAGATAGCGGATGTAAACCTCAATCACATTCGACTCGCCCAGAAAGTCGTAACCCCAAACATTTTCCAAAATTTGTTCCCGAGTCAAAACGTCGCGGGGATGTTCCATCAAATACTTTAGCAGCTCAAATTCCTTCATCGTCAGGTCGATCGCCCGTCCGTTGCGCAGGGCCCGCCTAGAGGCCAAATCCAAAACTAAATCGCCAAACCTCAATTGTTCGTTGCTGCTGTTATCCGGCTGCAAGTACAAGCGCACCAACTGCAAAAACTCCTCAGTGCGGTAGGGCTTGAGGAAATAATCGTCCGCGCCAGCTTCCAGACAAGCGACGCGATCGTCAACTGTATCGCGACCGATCAATAGCAGCACCGGCGCCCGATTGCCAATATTTCGGAGGTGAGAACACAGCGACAGCCCCGACTCAGGACCAAGTATGCGATCGATTACAATCAAAGCTGGCTGCAATTCATGAGCTAAATGTTGGCCGGTGGCGGTATTAGAAGCCACTACCGGTTCGTAGCCGGAGGATTTTAAATCTAGACTCAAGTGTCCGGCGAGAACTTCGTCTGTTTCAACTAGCAGGACACAGGGATTGCGATCGAGAGTAATTGCAGCCATTGAATTGACCGATGTAGATCATAACTGTTCTAGCACGTATCAAGGGACAGTTGTCAGTTGACAGTTAACAGTTGTCAGTTGACAGTTGTCAGTTGACAGTTGTCAGTTGTCAGTTGTCAGTTGACAGTTGTCATTGGTTGAAAATTCCCAATTCCCAATTCCCAATTCCCAATTCCCAATTCCCAATTCCCAATTCCCAATTCCCAATTCCCAATTCCCAATTTAAATTATGACCATCATCGTATTCGGCAGTATCAACATCGACATAGCAGCGAAAACTCCCCGGTTGCCACAGCCAGGGGAAACTATCATCGGTAGCAATTTTTTCACCGCTGGCGGCGGCAAAGGAGCAAATCAAGCAGTCGCCGCCGCCCGTCTCGGCACTTCCACCCACATCATCGGTCGCGTCGGCAACGATAAATTTGCTGAAGAATTGTTGACGAATTTACAATTACATGGTGTAAATACAGACAATGTATTAATAGACAAAAACACTCATTCAGGAGTGGCAATTATCGCCGTAGACGAGACAGGTCAAAATAATATTATTGTGATTCCGGGCGCGAATAATAATGTTGGCGAAGCAGATATAGAACGTCTCAAAAAACTGTTAACCGAAGCTACATCTTTGCTGTTACAGTTAGAAATTCCCTTGGCATTTGTGCAAGAAGCTGCGAAAGTTGCTCGTCAAGCGGGGGTGCAAGTTATCCTCGATCCAGCACCTGCTAGGGCGGATTTGCCACTGGAACTTTATCCGCTAATTGACATTATGACGCCGAATGAAGTGGAAGCCAGCCAGTTAGCCGGTTTTCGGGTGAACGACACCGAAACAGCGATTGTAGCTGCCAAACACTTGCAGGAGCGCGGTGTCAAGAATGTTATTGTCAAATTGGGCGATCGCGGGGCTGTTGCGGTGACTGCGGATGAAACGTTTTTTGTACCGGCTTTTGCTGTGGAGGCGATCGACACTGTGGCTGCTGGCGATGCTTTTAACGGCGGTTTGGCCTCCGCCTTAGATGCCGGTCGATCAATCTCAGAGGCGGTGCGGTGGGGCGCAGCAGCGGGCGCTCTGTGTACAACTAAAGCGGGTGCTCAAGGTGCTATGTGCGATCGGGCAACTTTTGATAAATTTTTGCAGAATTTAATTTGAATTTGTAAGGTGCGCCGAAGAGCACCCTACGTTAACTTTTCAAGCGCGCATTACTGGAATTTGTCAGGTACGCCGAAGAGCACCCTACTTGAACTACTTTTATGGCCGCTGAATAATTGTTTCAACTACCCGCCGCTTGACTTTTGGATCGATACCAATCAGCCGCACGTATTCGCCGCCGTGTTCGGATAAACAAGTTTCTAAAGATGCAACCACATCTTTCTCCTGTGCAGTTTTAATCGTCGCACAACTTTGCCAAGAACCAGTTTTAAATCGGCGATTATCTGCATATTCCATGCCAATTTTGCAGCCTCTTGCTAATAACTGCTTTACTTGTTCCAATACCTCGGAACTCAGCCGCGCTACTTGACCGTTACTAACTTCAGGACTTGGCTCAACATAAGCCTTATAATATTTCGAGTTTGGGTCGTTTAATTGGCTTTGCGTCGGCGCAGCAGCAGCAGGAACATTGACGGTTCCTTGAACGTTGAACAGGCGCGATTGGTTGTATTCATCTACTAAGCGCATTTCCTGAATCCGCTTTTGTTGGCCCACCATCAAACTGCCCATTTCTAATAAATGAGCGAGGCTGAAATTCGGGTTCTTGAAATCTGGCGGTGCTTCGAGAGTGTTTACCAAACGCTTGGAAACTCGCTCGATTCCTACTTGGTGAATGAAGTCGCGGATTTGTTCGTCGTAAATGCGCGATCGCAAAGCGCTAAAAAAGTCGATCGCCTGATCGGAAAAATTATCAACTAACCCGACAATCTCGGTTTTTGACAATTTGTCCGACTCAAAAATTCCGCCGACAATCCCAATTTTATCATCCCGGCTCGGTTCCCAATAAAACTTTTCCATCCGCCCGTCGCGAATCAGCGGCGCGTACAGCGTAGAAAAATCATTTCCCGTGACAATAATCGGCACTCGGTGCAGTGGCGTGCTGTCATAACTTCCCGGTAACTGCACGTTAGTGGGATTGTCAGCAATATTCATCAGAGTGGCATTGACCATCTGAGTATTGACTGTATATTGAGTAGTAGTATCGAACCTGCCAGCACCGGCATCCAAATCGTTAATAAAGATGGCGCACATCTCGCCCCGCACGCGAATTTGCTCCGCAGCTTCCCGGTAGCGCAAGCGAATTAAACGCGCCGGATCTCCCGCATCTGGACTTTCTAATTCCCCGCCAGATATCATCACCGGTTCAAAGCCCATCCGCCGGAAAACCAGTTCGGCTTGAAAAGTTTTGCCTTCTCCTTTGCGGCCGTGAATTCCTAAAATTAGGGGAACTCTAACCCCGGGCAAATTTAAAAAGTTTTTAGTGATGTGCACCGCAACTTTATCGAGAAAGTTAGGAGAAATGTAATAACTCATCAGTAGATTTGTGAGGGATTAATTGAGGTTACTGTTATGATTTTATGACAAAAGTAACAGGCTGCACCGCGAAGTTGGATTTTTACCTTACAATCGAGGTCTGCATATTATTTGTTAAGGAGCGATTCGTGAGTCCAGAAACCTTACTAAAAGAACCAATCGTGCAAGCCGAAGCCAGTCCCTTCAGTTCTGAAAGCTTCGACAACTATGTAATGTCAACTTACGGGCGTTTTGCGATCGCCCTAGAACGGGGCCTGGGCTGCCGCGTTTGGGATACCGAGGGCCGCGAATATCTCGATTTTGTGGCGGGTATCGCTACCTGCACTCTCGGACACGCGCACCCGGCAATGATTGCAGCGGTAACTCAGCAAATTCAGACCCTGCACCACGTTTCTAACCTTTATTACATCCCCGTACAGGGCGAGCTGGCGAAGTGGCTTGTAGACCATTCTTGCGCGGACAGAGCCTTCTTTTGCAACTCCGGTGCCGAAGCTAACGAAGCAGCAATTAAACTCGCCCGCAAGTACGCCCACGAAAAATTAAATATCGCGAATCCGACAATTATTACCGCCGTTGCGAGTTTCCACGGGCGGACTTTAGCGACAATTACCGCAACGGGACAGCCTAAATATCAAAAGGGTTTTAGCCCTTTGATGCCCGGATTTCACTACGTGCCTTACAACGATATTAGTGCGATCGAACTTGCGATCGAGCAACTCGACAAAGACGAACGCCAAGTAGCTGCAATTATGATGGAAGCGCTGCAAGGCGAAGGCGGAGTTCGCCCCGGAGATATCGCCTACTTCCAGCGCATTCGGGAAATTTGCGACGAAAAAGGCATTTTGCTGATTCTCGACGAAGTGCAAGTCGGGATGGGACGCAGCGGCAAATATTGGGGCTACGAAAACCTCGGCATCGAACCGGATATTTTTACATCTGCCAAAGGATTGGGCGGCGGTATCCCGATCGGCGCTATGCTGTGCAAATCTGCCTGCGATGTATTTGAACCGGGAAGTCACGCCAGCACTTTCGGCGGCAATCCTTTTGCTTGCGCTGTAGCTTTGTGCGTTTGCCAAACTTTGGAACGGGAAAACCTTCTAGAAAACGTGCAGCAGCGCGGGGAACAGTTGAAAGCAGGGCTCAACAAGCTGGCGGCCGAATATCCGCATTTAATTGCTGAGGTGCGCGGCTGGGGCTTGATTGTGGGGATGGAATTGCAAGCTGATATCGAACTTACATCCGCTGATATCGTCAAATCTGCGATCGCCGCCGGAGTGCTGTTGGTTCCCGCCGGGCCGAAAGTGCTGAGGTTTGTCCCGCCGCTGATTGTCAACTCCGCTGAAGTTGATCGAGCTTTGCTGGCTGTGGAAGCAGCGCTGCGTTCTCAAGCGGTACACTAAATCTTCTGACTTGATTTTTTAGGACTTACATCAATTCCGTTAGCATCGGAATGATATAAACGGAGGACACGGCAGTGCCGTGTCCCTACCACGATCAATTGTAGGGACACGGCACTGCCGTGTCCTCTATATCATTCCGGTGCAGCCGGAATTGATATTACATGGGGACCCACTTGGTTCTGGCCCGCAGATTCGATAAAAAACCCGGTTTATTGAGTCGGAGTGCGATCGCGAACTGTTTTTGTTAGCTGTAGCGCTGCAACTAACGCAATATTGGGACTAAACCCGGTTTCTTCGAGATTTCTCGTTCCTCGGCCCAATAGTAGGGTGCGCACTGCGCACTACTAAAATTTATCAGGTTAAAATTAAACCCGCCCCGCTGCAAATCAGTCGGGGCGGGTTTGTCAAGTTTAAGACTTGTGCAGAAGCCTGTTTTTTTAGGAAAATACGTTGTGGCGATGTGTATGGTGGAAAAAACTGGTTTTTTTAATCCCCCTCGAAGACTGGTACTTGCGGTTAAAGATTGAAATTTAAACCAGGAAGTGATTTAATTGCTGCACGGAAGCAGCGATCCTATCGTTAATAATTCGGCGGAATGCACGATGGATGAACGGCGTCGCGAAACTGATGTTAATATGCTCCGAGCGCTGCTGGAAAATCCTGTGGACTTAGGAATAGATTTGATTTTGAGGACTGACTCAAAGTCCATCGACTCTGGGTTCGTGCAAACGCTTTACTTGGAAGTGCCGGCACTGACGCCAGAAAGTTTGCTCAGAGCTGCAAAATTTTTCCAAAAGACGATCGCACCCTTAGAATCTGCAAAGGGCAATTATAAATTGCCCGCAACCGGGGCCGCATATCTGGCTTTTTTAGCAGAAGTATTGCAGGCAGTGGCGCGCAGCGCTGATTCGCAGCACCTGTACTCGCTGCTGAGAAACAATTTAGACAAACTCGACCAGAATTTCGCAGAACTGCTGCGCCACTGGGCAACTTTGGTGTTTCCTGCTGCCAAAGAATCCGAAACCAGGCGCATTGCAGCCCTAATCGGCAATCTGAGCAACAAAATTGGGCGGTTTCCCCTCGGCAGCAAGGCTAATAACTTGGAAATCGAAATTGCCGGTTACGAAACAGTTGCTAAGGTTTTTACCCGCAAAGACTTTCCCCAAGAGTGGGCCCTGATGCAAAACAATCTGGGCAACGCTTACAGCGATCGCCCCAAAGGCGATAAGGCTCAAAATATGGAAATGGCGATCGCTTGCTTTGAAAATGCCCTGCAAGTGCGCACTCCCGAAAAGTACCCCCAACAGTGGGCGACGCTGCAAAACAATCTGGGAAACGCTTACATCGATCGCCTCAGAGGAGATTCGGCAGACAATCTAGAACAGGCGATCGCCTGCTATCAAAACGCGCTGCGAGTTCGCACCCGCGAAACTTTCGGGGAAGAGTGGGCGAGCACTCAAAACAATCTCGGCCGCGCTTACAGCCGCCGGCTGCGGGGCGGCAAAGCCGAAAATCTGGAACAGGCAGTCGCTTGCTACCACAATGCTTTGCAAGTCTACAACCGCAAGGTGTTTCCCCGGCGCTGGGCCACGACTCAAAATAATTTGGCAAATGCTTACTGCGAGTTGCTGGGGGGCAACCGAGCCGAAAATCTCGAATACGCGGTCAACTGCTATCAGAGAGCTTTGCAAGTGCGGACTCGGGAAGCTTTGCCACTCCAGTGGGCGACGACTCAAAGGAATTTGGGCCGGGTGTTTATCGATCGCATCAAAGGCGATCGGGTGGAAAATGTGGAAATGGCGATCGCCTGCTTTCAAAATGCTTTACAAGTCTACACCCGCATCAAATTTCCCGAAGCCTGGGCTTCGATCCAAACTTACCTCGGCAGGATCTACTACAGCCTGCGGGTGAAAGGGGAAAAAGCCGAAAATATCGAAATGGCGATCGCCTGCTATCAAAATGCTTTGTTGTTTTGCAACCGCCAAAAAACTCCCGAACGCTGGGCAATGCTCTGCACCTACCTCGGCCGGGCTTTCAGCGAACACCTGAAAGGGGAAAAAAACCGCAATCTCAAAAGCGCGATCGCCTGCTATCAAAATTCGGGTCAAGTCTACACCAGGCAGAGATATCCCAACCGCTGGGCCATGCTGCAAATTTATCTGGGCCGGGCTTTTTCGGAACTGACGGAGACGGAAAACTCGTCCCACATCGAAAGTGCGATCGGCTGCTATCACAGTGCTGGCTTTGTCTACACTCGCGAAACCTATCCCCACCGCTGGGCTCAAATTGCATTTTATTTGGGTCAAGCTTACCGAGTTCGAGGCGACTTGCTTCGCGCCTACGGCGTTTTTACTGCTGCTGTCGATACTGTTGAATTCTTGCGCGGCGAAGCTGAAGTTGATGTGGCCGATTTGGGCGATTCCCTACGGGATAGCTACGCTTCACGGGCGAGTACCGCCAAAGTCAAACTAGCCAGCACCTGGACTGGACTTTATAAATGCCTGCTGCAAGTTTGCCTGGAACTGGGCCCAAGCCAGCCCGAATATTGCGCTAAAGCTCTGGAATACGCCGAACGCCACAAAAATCGGAATTTGGTAGAACTGCTCGTCAAATGCCACCTGACCCCGAAAGGCGACATTCCCGCAGCCGTGCTCCGCGAGTTGGAGTCGCTGCAACTGGAAATAGCGGGGGAACAGCGGCACCAACAACAGCGAGAGCCCCAGCCGATCGCTACCTTGATTTCTGAGGGCGACAGCCTTGGTTTGAACAGCGGTTCTCTGCTGCCGAACTCGGACTTCATGCACTTAAATCAATTGTGGCGGCAGTTTGATGGGTTGATTGCTCGGGAGGTGCAGGCAAACGACCCTTTCTTCAGCCTAGCTCGCAAAGTTGAACCGATCGCTTTCGAGGAAATTCGCCAATTGTTGCCTGATGCTAATTGCGCTGCTGTGGTGTGGGCGAGTTTGGGGGAGTTGTTGGTGGCTTTTGTGGTGATGGCTGGCGCAGAATATCCCGCTGTTCACCTGTGTTCCAGGGAAAATGCTTTGGCTGCCGAAACTTGGGCATCGGAGTACCTCAGCGCTTATTCCGAGCAAAAAGGTCGCTGGATCAATCATCTCCCGGCTCGGCTCAAACGCTTGGCGGCGCTGCTGGAAATCGATCGAGTGGTGGCGCTGATTCCAGAGAATTGCGATCAGCTGATTTTTGTGCCGCACCGATTTTTGCACGCTTTGCCGCTGCACGCTTTGCCTCTGGGGGTGAGAGAGGGGTTTGAGGACGGCGGGGGAAGTTTTAAGTCTGGGTGGGGCGATCGCAGCGGTTTAGATGTGGAGGCCCACAGCGGTTCGGATGTTTCTCAAGGTTCGGCTTTGGGCGACGTTCCAACTCCTGCTGCTTATTTGATCGATCGATTTGCTGGAGGAATTCGCTATGCTCCTAGCTGTCAGCTATTGCGGTTTAAACAAATCGCGCGCAGCGCAGCTATTGGCCGGTACAGACCGCGTTTGCAGCACCTTTTGGCAGTTCCCACTTTCACCAGAAATTCGCTCTACAGCAACATTGAAATCGGCAATATTTCGCAGTATTTTTCCAGTGCAGAAGTTTTGCGCCAGAAGCTGGCAATTAAAGAGGCTTTTTCCCGAGCAATGTCTGCTAATAATGGGGATTTACCCCAGCAAATAGGGCAGTTGCAGCAGAAAAAATGCGCTCACTTTGCTTGTTTGAGTTTGCTTAATTTGGCTGTGCCGCTGAAATCCGCAGTGTTTTTGAGGAATGATTCTCTGAGTTTGGAGGAAATTTTTAATCTCGATTTTAGGCAATACTTTTTAGTTACTTTATCGGCTTGCGAAATTGCGGCCGCCTCTGTCAGCGGTGCTGGAGATTTTGTCGGTTTGTCGGCGGGTTTGCTGTATGCTGGTACGTCTAGTGTTGTCAGCAGTCTTTGGAAGGTGAACGATGTTTCGACGCTGCTGCTTACTAGCAAGTTTTATGAAAATCTCGGACGGTTTCCTCGGTTGCAGGTGGGAGATGTGGCGATCGCGCTGATCGACGCTCAAAGGTGGCTGCGGGATTTGACTGGCGAGGAATTGGAGGTGTTGTTGGCGGATTTTCAACCTCAAATTTCGCAAATGTTCGATCGGCTTTCTCAAAGTTCTCGCCTGATTGCGGAGGCTTCTTTGCAGCAAATTCGCAACCGCAAACCTTATCCTTTTGCTAATCCTTATTATTGGGCGGCTTTTACGGCTGCTGGGGTTTAGTTAGGGCTTGCTGAATCAGTGAGAAAAGTAAACAGTGTATGGGTTTTCCGACCAAAAAAGTAGTAAGGGTGCAAGAAA